>JAYTRQ010000237.1:0-1864 GCA_043746125.1 Armatimonadota bacterium
GTCTACTGCTGCGGGCCGACGCCGATGATGCGGGCGGTGGGCGAACTGTGTCAGAGTTTGGGCGTGTCGTGCCAGTTGTCGGTCGAAGTGGCAATGCCCTGCGGCATCGGCGTCTGCATGGGGTGCGTGCTGGACCTGGCGGATGGGCGTCGGGTCCGCTGCTGTGTGGACGGGCCAGTCTTCGAGGCGGGGGAAGTCAAATGGTAAACTTAGCCGTCAAGATCGGCAGCTTAACCCTGCGGAACCCTATCGTTTCGGGGTCGGGGACGTTCGGCTTCGGGCCGGAGATGGCCGGCATCGTAGACCTGAACCGGATGGGCGCGGTGGTCGTCAAGAGCACGTCCCGCGAGCCTCGCCTGGGCAATGCCACGCCGCGCATCGTCGAGACGCCGTCCGGCATTCTGAACGCTATCGGCCTGCAAAACAGCGGCGTGGAGAACTTCATCAGCGAGAAGCTGCCGTTTCTGCGGCAGTTCGACGTGCCGATCATCGTCAACCTAGTCGGCTATGAGGTCAGCGATTACGTCCATCTGGCCGAGCGACTGACCGAGGTGGGCGGGGTACACGGCCTGGAGATCAATATTTCCTGCCCGAACGTCAAGCACGGCTGCGACTTCGCGACCGATCCCGGCCTGACGGCCGAGCTGATCGCAGCCGTCCGTAAGGCCACCGATCTGCCCCTCATCACAAAGCTCTCCCCAAACGTCACGGACTTAGTCCCCATCGCGCGGGCGGCCGTGGACGCCGGCTCGGACGCGCTTTCGCTTATCAACACGCTGTTAGGCACGGCCATAGACGCGAAAAAGCGCAAGTTCCGGCTGGCGAACGTCACGGGCGGCCTGAGCGGCCCGGCCGTCAAGCCGGTCGCCCTGCGCTGCGTCTGGCAGGTGCATCGCGCCCTGCCCCATGTGCCCATGATCGGCATGGGCGGCATTGTGACGGCGACCGACGCCGTCGAGTTCCTCCTGGCCGGGGCCACGGCGGTGGCCGTGGGCACGGCGACGTTCGTGAACCCAACAGCGGTCACGGACGTGGTTTCAGGCCTAGAGCAGTATCTGATAGAAAACGGGATTGAGGACGTCAACGAGCTAGTGGGGGCGGTGGGGTAGCGCTAGCCGAATTCACCACTTCAACATGGCGCAAGTCAGAGGGCGGGTTTAGGCAGCGGAGACCAACCGCAGCAGCATCGGCGCGGTGGCATTCAGGGTTAGCGCGTGGCCTACGCCCCCCGTCGCGATGACCGCGCGGGGCATGTTGAACTGCTTACTGCTGGCTTCGTCCTGGGACAGCGTGACGCCGCAGGCAACGGAGACGGAGCCGAACAGAATGTCG
Source organism: Armatimonadota bacterium (assembly GCA_043746125.1). Classification (GTDB taxonomy): domain Bacteria; phylum Armatimonadota; class Armatimonadia; order Armatimonadales; family Capsulimonadaceae; genus JANXMY01. The sequence goes on from JAYTRQ010000237.1 coordinate 1,333, forward strand.
CCGGACGGGCGCACGTGGTGGATCTTCTCCGTCAGCGTCAGAGACATGGCCAGAACGAAGTACGTCGCCCTCCTCCGCCTGTTTGACGCGCAGGGCGCGCACACGGCCCAGGATGTGGGCCATGTGGCTGGGCTGGCGCGGGCTAAGATGCTGGACGATCACGATTGCTGCTGGAAAATTGGCGGGGAGGGTGGACAAGACGGCACTGATGGCCTGCGAATCTCCCGCCGAAGCCACGATGGTGATGACGCACGCCGCCGGGACGGAGTTTATCCTGTGCAGCCCGTCCAAGGCGGTGCGGGAGATTATTCGGTAGGGTAGACCCTAGGCTCCCTGTTTTGGGGGCGGGAGTCCTATCCCTGGCCCGTTCACGTTGGTTCAGATCCTATCCCTGGCCCGTTCACATTCGTTCCGGGCCGGTCCCTTCCCTCGGAGGGAAGGGCTTCGGAAGTAGACGGAGGGTAAAACGCGCGGCTCCGCCCCCCCGACCAGTGGCCCCCGCTTCCCTCTTTATCTGAAGCCCTTCCCTTCG
>JAYTRQ010000238.1:0-6007 GCA_043746125.1 Armatimonadota bacterium
CAGGAATGCGGACCGTCGCCGTGCCGACCACGCTCACCCGCCACTTTGGCTGGGAGCAAGCGCACCATCTGGTGGAGAGCCTGGAGCGCCTGACGCTGGGCGATCTGCGGCGGCGAGAAAAGGAGTGACCAATGGGGTCTTGGGGACATGGCCCGCTTGAGAACGATGGAGCGGGGGACTGGCTGGTCGAGATTGGTGACTACTGCTCCGCTCAGGTTGCACAGGTGCTGGACCGTGATCGGATGGACGGCGAGTGGGAAGAGGTCCGGGCCGCTTGCTGGCTGCTGGAACGCCTCGGCCTCACCGACGTCTCGTCGCTTGGTCATTGCTACGTCTGGCCGCCGGATCTGCTTACCGCACAACTGCGTCAGGGCGTGGAATGGCTGACATGGTTGCGGGCTGAGTCGCAGTGGCACGATGCATGGGAAAAGCCAGCCGATCTCCAAACCTCACTCACCGCACAGATATCAGCACTCACGCGAATGCTTACCGAAACAGAAGCGGCCAACGCAGAGGAGTAGCCCTTGACACCCCAGGAAACCGTCCTCGCGCTAACGCGCCACATCCGCGACATCGTCCGCCCCCATCTCGGAGCCTGGACCGGGCGACAGATTTCGGGCACGGCGGCCAGCGGCGACGCGACGTTCAGGATTGACGAGATCGCTGAGGAGGCCATCGTTTCGTTCATCGAGCAGCACAAGCTTTCCATCGCCTACTACTCCGAGGACAAGGGCCTGATCGAGTTCGGGGCGTCCCCCGAGGGCGTTCTGATTATAGACCCGATTGACGGCACCCGGCCCGCCGTGGCGGGGTTTGAGCAGTGCGTCGTCTCGGTTGCCTGGGCGGATTACGACGCAAACGCCACTTTAGGGGACGTCCGCTATGGGTGCATCGGGGAGATCAAGCAGGACGACATGTTCTGGGCCAAGCGCGGGCAAGGCATCCACTGGGTCGCGCCGGATGGGGCGGAGCGCCCGGCCCGACTGCTGCCGGTGACGGAGATCGCCAAAGCGCCACTGACGTTCGAGGTCGTCGCCCGGCCCTTCGAGTGGGTTGGGGTGGCCCTAGGCGACGTCGTGAACGCGAGTTCGGTGACGGGAGGCTGCTTCCTGTTCAACTCGACGGCGTTCTCGCTGACGCGCCTCCTGACGGGGCAGCTCGCGGGGTGCATGGACATCGGCAACCGTATCCTGCGCGACCTCCCACAGTCCCGGCCGCGCTTCCTGGAACTCGGCTTCGGCAAGCCCATCGGCCTGTTCGCCTACGACATCGCTGCCGCCGCCCTGATCGCCCAGGAAGCTGGCGCGGTCATCACGGACGCCTACGGAAACTCTCTGGACAAGACGCGGCTGCTGGACACAAGTGAGCCGAACCTGCAATCAATTCTGGGCGCATCCAATGCAGGACTGCACGAGAAATTGCTGGCGGCCATCAACGCAGGTATGGACAAACTTCAGATTAGTTGAGGATTCGAGTATGAACATGGGCAAAGGCTGGCTGTGGGCGGGGGGCGGGCTGGCCGCGCTGGGCCTCAGCGTATACGGGTGGACACACCGACACTTCTTCTTCGTCCACGATGTCACGTCGGGCGAAAGTGCGGCGTACCCGAAGCTGCGGTCGCGCGTCTATTATGCCGAGGTGGGGCGCGTGCTGTCGGCGGCGGAGAAGGCCATCGAGCGCCTGCCGGGGTGGACTCTCGTGGCGAACGATTCCGAAAATGACGCACTGGAAGCCGAAACGCGCACTGGCCTGTCAACCGACGACGTGACGATCTACGTCCAGCCGCTCGACCAGGGCCAGTGCCGGGTCACAATCCGCTCCCGGTCACGGGTCGGCGCGGGGGACTTGGGCCGCAACGCGGCCCACGTCCGCAACTTGCAGAAGGCGATGGACGACCGGCTGAACGCAGACGCAGCGTTCTGAGCAGTTCCTGTCCCATCTCGCTGAAGCCCGCCATCCAAGCACTGACGCCCCGGAGGGTCCCCCACAGAGGAGGGGGCAGACCAGACATTGGGAGCCTGAGCCTTCGGACAAGTAGCCCTGCGGGCCTCAGCAAGAGGGGACAAGAACTTACGCCCCCGTCAACTTCAGCAGAGACTGTGAGGCGGCGTAGGCGGCATGGGTGTCTTGGCTACCCTTGAGCTGCTGCAAGGCGTCCAGGACGGGCTGGTCCTTGCTGCCAATCTGGCCGAGCGTCACGGCCGCCCATGTCTGCGTCTGCGCGTCGCCGCCGGCGATCACATTCGTCAGAGCTGGGACGACGTCCGACTGGGTGAGCGCCCCCATCCGTGAGAGGATGCCGCTGGCGTTGAACGGAACCGGCGTTGGCTGGCTGAAGGCGGCGACGAGGGCGGGGATGGCGGCTTTTTCCAGGCCGGGCGTCAACAGGCCGTCCGAGGCGGCGCTAGCGACCGTTCCATCCGGGTCTCCCAGCGAGCGTACCAGTGTCGAGATGACGGCGGGGTTACTGCTGCGCCCCAGGCCGGTTACAGCGCCTTCGCGGACCGCCACCGGGGTGGCCGGATATTGGAGAGCGGCATCTAAGGCGGCCACGGCCTCGGGCGTCCCGATAGAACCTAGTGCCTGGGCCGCCAAGGCCCGCGCCCCGGCGTCCCCCTGTTTAACAGCGGCCGTCAGCGGCCCGACAGCGGCTGGCCCGACGGACTGGACGCCGGTGAGGGCGGCATCCCGGACGCGGGCGTCGAAGTCACCCAGGGCGGTCACCAGGGCAGCGACGGCGGTCGGGCTGGCGAACCGGCCCAGAGCGAGGGCCGCCTGGGAGCGCGACTCGCTGTCCGCGTTCACGTCTTGCAGCACCCCGCTCAAGGTCGCCTCCGCGCCCGATACCAGCGGCACGGCAACGTCCGCCTTAGCACTTGCCGTTTGGGCGACCGTGAGAGCCTTCTGCGCGCTGGTCGTCGCCTTCGGGTCTTTGGCCGCCGTCAGCGTGTCCTGTGCTTTGGAAATAACGTCTTTCGCGGTCTGTACGCCGTTGTAGACGGCGAGTACAGTGTCGGCGAGAGCGACCTGAGCCAGACGCCGCACGGAAGGCTGACTGGTCTGGGCGGCAAGCTTGGTCAGCTCGGGTACGGCCTGGGCCGAGCCGATCTGATCCAGAAGGCCGACCATCTGCTGCCGGAAATGGATGTCACTCTGCGTTGTGGGATCTTCCAGATGCGCCACGACCAGGGGCACGGACGGTGCCCCGATCTTCTGCAAGGCGCTGATCGCCGAGTCCTGCGCGGCGGGCATCGCGAGCGCGGTATTGGCGGCTTGGGCAGCCTTGTCGCCGCCGACCTTTGCCAGGACGTCTACAGCCGCGTTACGGATATCCGGGTCTCCGTTGGAGAGCCGGTCCACGATCTGCTTCAGATTAGCATCGCTCTGGCCGCCCAAGGCGGCGAGGCCGGTCTCAGCCTTGTCTTTGACGTCGGCGTCCTTGCACAGCGAGAACATCGTGTCCAGCGACTGCGCGGTGGTAATCTTGCCCGTGGCGGACAGACGGTTGACCGAGTCGGCCGCGTTCTTTCGCAGATCCAGGCTCTGCTGGTTCTGCGGGCTGTCTTTGTCCTGATCCGGGTTCTGCGTGTTGATTAAAACGTCGACCAGACGCCCGCTGCCGACCAGCGAATGCACGGCGGCGTCACGGACGTCCGGCTGTGTGCTGGCAAGAGCAGTCTCCATCCGTCTCTGACTGGCCCGGTTGTAGGAAACGAGTCCGTAGACCGCAAGGATCAGGATGGCGACGATAGCGAAAGCCCGTGAGCGGGCTTTGAGAAACGAGACAACGGCATTCATGGGGAAACCTCGACTTCGGTAAACCTATCTTAAACGAAATCGGCCTGTTTGTCAAGCGCCGACAAGGAGAAGCGGCGGGCCGCGTCGAACAAAGGCGGCATGAGCTTACGGATCGCGATTCTACTCTCGGGTAGGCATGGGCGCGGCAGTAACATGGCGGCCATCGCCCAGGCCTGCACGGATGGACGGGTTGACGGCCGCGTCACGGGCGTCCTGAGCAACTTCGGCGACTCGCCCGCCCTCACCCGTGCCCGTGAAATGGGTCTGTCTGCCTGGGCAGTCTCATCTCGCCAGGAAGAGACCGCTTACGCCGACGCCCTCGAAGCGGCGCTCTGGCGGACCGAGGCCGATCTGGTCTGCCTGGCCGGGTATATGAGAAAAGTGCCGGACGAGATCGTCCGCGCTTACGCAGGGCGGCTGATGAACGTCCACGCCGCCTTGCTCCCGGCCTTCGGCGGGAAGGGGATGTACGGCCTCCACGCACATCAGGCCGTCCTAGACTACGGGGCGAAGGTCTCAGGGTGCACAGTACACTTTGTGGACGAAAGTTACGATACCGGCCCCATTATATTGCAGACGCCGGTCCCGGTCGAGGAAGACGACACGGCGGAGACGCTGGCCGCCCGCGTGCTGGCCGCCGAACATAAGGCCTATCCACAGGCCGTGGCGCTCTTCGCCGAGGGGCGATTAACGATTGAGGGACGGCGCGTACGCATCAAGAGCCGTGCAGACGGCCTCCCATGAAACGAGAACGACAATGACAATGGTGCTCAAGAAGCCGAAGGAGAAAAGGTTCGGCCGGAAAAAGCAGGACGAAAAAAAGCCAGGTGGCAAAAAGGGGGAGCCGCAGCACTCCGACGCGGTCATTCTGGTATTCTCGGCATCTGTGCTGGCCGCGGCCATTCTGCTCTTCGTGGTCTTGATCCGCCAGCCCACCCCAAAGCCCAAGCTCAATGCGAACGAGAAGCTCCAACTGCGTGCGCATGGAGGCAAAGCGGCCAAGGGTGACGCGCCCTAAACCCGCTTTATGAGGCCGTCAATCGCTACAGCCGTCTCCAACAGGCCCCGGAGGTGAGTCAGTGGCAGCATCGTCGCGGCATCCGACAGAGCGCTCTCAGGAGTCGGATGCACTTCCAGGAAGAGCGCATCCACGCCCACAGCCACGGCCGCCCGCAGCAAGTGCGGGATGAACTCCTTTTGCCCGCCGCTGGTCGTCCCCTGCCCTCCCGGTTGCTGGACCGAATGCGTGGCGTCGAAGACCACGGGGTAACCCAGACCACGCAGAATAGGCAGCGACTTCATGTCCACGACCAGCGTGTTGTAACCGAAGCTCGCTCCACGCTCTGTCAGCAACAGCCGATGATTCCCCGTTCCGATTACCTTCTCCACGACGTTTTTCATGTCCCAAGGGGCCAAAAACTGGCCCTTCTTGACGTTGACGGCCCGCCCGGACTCGCCTGCGGCCAGGAGCAGATCGGTCTGACGGCACAGGAACGCCGGGATTTGCAGCACGTCCACCACTTCGGCGACCGGCTTCACCTGCCACGTCTCGTGGACGTCCGTCAGCACGGGGACCCCGAACTCAGTTTTGATTGTCGCCAATACTTCGAGGCCCTTTTCCAGACTCTGCCCACGGAACGAGCCACCGGATGTCCGGTTGGCCTTGTCAAAAGAGGCCTTGAAAACGTAGGGCAGGCCTAGCTCGCGGCAGATGGTCTGAACGCGTCCGGCGACCTCGCGGCACAGGTCCAGGCTCTCAATGACGCACGGCCCAGCAATGATGGCGAGGGGCGCTCCAGCGCCACCGATCTTGAAGTCTGGGAAATCGTTCAGGGTGACGGCATTCATGTCTTTTTTTCGCTTTCCTTCAAGAACACGTCTAAAGCGGCCAGGACTTGCACGGGCGTAACCGCTCGCAGGCAGCGCAGATACTCGGCGTCCGCCAGCGGGCACTGCGCTTTGTAGCAGGGCGCACAGGGGACGGCATCATCGTAGAGCAGTACGCTCTCGCCGAAAAGTGGGGCGTTATCTCCAGGGCGCGTGCTGCCGTAAATGCCCACGACCGGCGTTCCCAGAGCCGAAGCAAGGTGCAGAGCGCTTGTGTCGCCCGTCACCACCGCCGACGCCTGACGGATCAGTGCGGCAGCCGTTCCGATGGTTTCGACGCGGCCTGCTGCAATCATGGGCCGCCTCACGCCGTCAGGCAGAA
>JAYTRQ010000239.1:0-1852 GCA_043746125.1 Armatimonadota bacterium
GTCCGACGCGGACGTGTACGAAGGCCGGATGACCGAGCTGGTGCAGGCCTTCCGAACCGACTTAGGCCAGCCCGACCTGCCATTTTATCTGGTACAACTCGGAAGCGTCATCGGGGACTCCTCCCCGGAAGGCATTGAGGGCTGGAACCGTGTCCGCGAAATCCAGCGGACCTTGCCGGAGAGTATGCCAAACACCGCCGTGGTATCCGCGATTGACCTCGGCCTGGACGATTGCATCCACATTGACACGCTGGGTCTGAAGGCCCTGGGCCGCCGCCTGGCCGCCGTCGCCTTGGGCCACCCCGCCCCCTCCCTCCGCGCCGCCGTCTATGAGCCGGAGCGCGGCTGGCTGCGCGTCTCGTTTGATAACGTCCAGGGCAGCTTGCAGGCAACCGGTCGGCCAGTCGGGTTCACCCTGCGCGACCCGGCTGGGACCGAACTCCCCTTGATCCACAAGATCAGTCTGGACGGCAGTGACGTCGTGCTAAAGATCACGGACACGTCCCGCCTGCCCGGCAGTCATCTGTGGTATGGCTGGGGCCTCGCGCCCTACTGCAACATCACGGACGCCACGGGCGCCGCCGTACCCGCCCTCGGGCCGCTGCCGATCGGATCGCTTTTAGCCGCGAAGTGAGGGCAGTGAGAGGTCGGTGACCCCGTCGAACTGCGCCTTCCGGGTGGTGTTCGGCATGTTCCGCCTGGGCCACCGGGTATCTAGTGGCTGAGAATGTACCGAAGCCGGCTTTGGTCACAGGGCTTGAGATCTGGGCGATGCCGTAGGTCGCCCTACGACATCTGAACAGCCTTCAACACGCCTAAGAACGGCAGGAAGCCAGCCAGAAGGATAGAACAGGATGCACAAAATCGTGACCTGGTACGCGACTTGGCTGGTCACGCCGGTCGGGCAGAGCGAGAAACCGCCCATTCTCTACATATTTGTGTTCTGCCCCCTCGCCATCGTCGCCGCCCTCGTCTACGGCCTCCCGTATTACGTCGCTTTGTGGCATGGGGTTCCGCTGAGTGGCAGCTTGCAGGGTATAGATAAGCATAGAATGGCCTTTTCCCAGCCGATCTGGCCGTGGATCCGGGCCGACCTCTGGGTCCTGCTGGCCCCTCTTCCCCCGCTCCTCAGTGCGCTGGCTTTTCAGTTTGGCTGGCTTGGGCGTGAAGTGCGCGACGGTGGATAAACGAAACTGCTTATGACTATACCTAATATTTTAGACGGCACCGCGACGGCCAAGACGATCCGTGCGGAAGTTGGCGCGGCCGTCAAAGCGCTCACGGCCCAGACCGGCATCGTCCCGACACTGGCGGCGATCTTAGCGGGGGACGACCCGGCCTCCCAGACTTATGTTGCCATGAAGGAGCGGGCCTGCGCCCGCGCAGGCATGGAGTCGCGCACGTTCCCCTTCCCAAATGACGTTTCGCAGGCTGAGATTGTGGACTGCCTGGGCCGTCTGAACGCCGACCCATCCGTACATGGCATCCTGGTCCAGCACCCGCTGCCGAAGCATGTGGACGAGCCAGCGATCCTGTCGCTAATGGATCCGGCCAAGGATGTGGACGGCATCGCGCCGATTTCCCTGGGCCGGCTGGTTGCGGGCCTGCCCGCCTTCCACTCCTGTACCCCAGCGGGCATGATCGAGCTGATGAAGCGCTACGACCTGCCCATTGCGGGGAAGCACGCGGTCGTGGTCGGCCGGAGCGTGATCTTAGGCAAGCCTCTCGCCCTGCTGCTCTTGCAGGAGAACGCTACGGTCACAATCTGCCACTCCAAGACGCCCAACCTGGGTGAAATCACGCGGCAGGCGGATATCTTGTGCGCGGCTGTGGGCCGGGCTGAGATGATCAC
>JAYTRQ010000240.1:0-1848 GCA_043746125.1 Armatimonadota bacterium
TCCAAAGAGAACACGTGCTACTACGTCCGCGTCCTGTCCGAGCATGTGCCGCTGGCCGTGGACGTCCTGGCCGACATGTTCCTGAACTCAAACGTCGAACCCGAAGAGTTGGCACGGGAGACCAACGTGATTTTGGAGGAGATCAAGCGGCGCGATGATGAGCCAGATGATCTCGTCCATGACACGTTCGCCGAGACGCTCTGGCCCAAGCATGTGTTGGGGAAGTCGGTCATCGGGACTCCCCAAACTGTTTCGTCGTTCAAGTCCCAGGACCTGAAGGACTACATGGCGAAACGGTATACTCCGGACACCATCGTCGTCGCCGCCGCAGGCAATCTGAACCACGAGGAGCTCGTGGCGATGGTACAGGAGCGCTTCGGACACCTCATCGGCAGCAAGTCCGACTGGCGCGAGTCTGACACCGACCCAATGTTCATGCCTGGCACGGCGTATGTGGAGAAACCGATTGAACAGGTGAATCTCGTCATCGGTACGCAGGGTTTCAAACAGAGCAGCGACGACAAGTACAAGCTGTCTATCTTGGACAACGTCTTGGGCGGGTCCATGTCCAGCCGTCTGTTCCAAGAGATTCGCGAAAAGCGCGGCCTGGCCTACTCGGTCGGCTCATACTCTCAGTCGTTCCGTGAAGGCGGTTACTTCGCGGTCTACGCGGGCACCAGCCCGACCACGGCGGAGCAGGTGCTGGACTTGGTGAAGGCCGAGTTCGCGAACGTCCGCAAGAACAACATCACGGAAAAGGAGCTGGAGCGGTCCAAGAACCAGTTCCGGGGATCCATCGTGATGAGCCAGGAAAGTATGAACTCGCGCATGATGCGGATCGGCCGAAACGAGCTAACCTACGACCGCGTCATCCCGATTGACGAGATTATGGGCAAGATCACAGCCGTCACCTGCGACGACATCGTGGCCGTGACCGAGCATCTTTTCGGGCGCGATGAATATGCCCTGGCGACGGTTGGCCCGTTCAGCAAGCCGGGTAAGAACGGCACGTCTAAGAAAAAGGACGACGAGAAGACGGAGAAAAAGACCGTCAAGAAGGCCGAGAAGGCCGCCAAGTGACGGGGGCGATCACAGTCGCGGTGTCTGGCGCGAAGGGGCGGATGGGCCGGGAGGTCGTTGCGGCCGTTGGGGTAGAGCCAGGTCTGGCACTGGTAGCGGAAATAGACCTGGGCAACAGCCTCGCCGACGTTCTCGCGCGGGTCAGGCCCCTCGCTGTCGTGGACTTTTCGGTCCCTGGAGCGGTGATGGGTAACATTGAGACGGCCCTGGCGAACGGTGTCGTGCCCATCGTCGGGACGACCGGGTTGTCCCCTACCGACGTTGAGCACGTCCGGGAGCTATGCCGCCGACACCGGATGGGGGCGCTAGTCGCCCCGAACTTCGCTATCGGGGCCATCCTGATGATGCGGTTCGCGCGGGAAGCCGCTCGCTACCTGCCCGATGCCGAGATCATCGAGATGCACCACGAGAAAAAGCTGGACGCGCCTTCGGGCACGGCCGCCAAGACGGCCGAGATGATCGCGGAGGGCCGGGCGGGGCTGACGCCGACGGTCCTTCCCGCTGGAGCCTTTGAGAAGATTGCTGGGGCGCGCGGTGGCAAGGGGGTGGGGGACGTGCCTGTGCACAGCGTTCGTCTGCCCGGCTTCGTCGCCTCGCAGATGGTGATCTTCGGCGGGCCGGGTCAGACTTTGACGCTGCGGCACGATTCGATAGACCGTAAATCGTTCATGCCCGGCGTCATCCTAGCCGTGCGCCATGCGCCCATGCTGGCAGCGAATGACGGCGAGCTCGTATATGGCCTGGAAAATCTCTTGTAAGGGCATTGTG
>JAYTRQ010000241.1:0-5978 GCA_043746125.1 Armatimonadota bacterium
GATGAGCGCACGCCAGACGCCTGGCGAGTAGTGGAACGTCACACCGCCGTGCCATAAGAAGACCGCCCACAAGAGGGCGGCGGCCACCGAGTAGGCGACCGTTACCTGGCGCTGAGATGAGATCGTCTTGTGCAGGCCCTCCACCGTCAGCAGGTAAACCGCGAACATCAGGCCCCCTGCCAGTGCCAGCAGATCGCCTTCGATTGTGCCACGCGTGGCGGACTCGGCGGCGGTGCGGGTCACCAGCCAGACCCCGAAGGCTGCCAGGGCCAGAGCGAGCCAGTAGAGCGGAGACACGCGCCGCTGGCCGAGGGTGAGCGCCCCCAGTGTCGTCCAGAGCGGTGTCGTACAGACCAGCAGCGTCGCCCGCGCGACCGGCATCCGGTCCAGGGCCGCGAACCATAAGACGAAGTGGCACGCAAGGCATGCCCCGGCGAGGATCAGGCGGATCAGAGTCGGGCGGGTGGGGCGGGTCGAAGGCTCGCCCTTGCGGCCGAGCGACAGGCCGAGGAAAAACAGGGCAGCCAGACCCAGACGCCAAGCGGCGATGGCGAGTGGCGGCGCTTCTGCCAGTGCACGGTGGGCGAATAGCCCTGCCGTGCTGACCAGGAAGACGGCGAGGATCAGCAGAGGGAGGCGGCTCAAACAGGGGGCCGGTTCCGCACATAAACCAGACGCAGGCCGTCCAGCGTCAGGTGCGGCGCGACATGTGTGATGATCGCTGTTTCCTGTGCCAGCAAGGCCGTCGCATAGCCGCCCGTCGCGACCACGGGGCAGTCCGGCGTACCCATCTCCGCCCGGAACCTCGCCACCATCCCCTCAACGAGCATCAGAGTCCCCAACACGATCCCAGATTGCAGGGCATAGACCGTGTTGTCGCCGATGGTGCGCGGCGGCACGGCCAGCTCGACGCGCGGGATCTTGGCCGCCTTGGCGAATAGGGCCTCCAAAGACAGGCCAATGCCCAGGCAGATCGCCCCGCCCAGGTACACCGGACGTCCCCCCGGCACGTCCGGCGCGGCGACGGCGTTGAACGTCGTCGCCGACCCGAAATCTATGACGATGCAGGGTGCGCCGTAGTGATGGACGGCAGCGGCGGCGTCTACCAGCCGGTCCGCGCCGACGTCGCCGGGCGGCTTGTAGGCGACGTCCAAGCCTAAGTCCGTGCCAGACGTGACCTCCAAAGGCTCCAAGCCGAACGTCTCACGAGCCAGACGCCGGAGGGCGGGCGTAGCCGAGGGAACGACACTGGCGAGCGCGATACCGGTGACTTCGCCACGTCGAGCGAAGAGCGACCCGAGGAAAGCCGCGTACTCGTCCGTCGTTCGCCCTGGTTCAGTGCGGATCCGCCATTGGGCGGTCAGAGTGTCGCCCTCATAGACCCCAAAGGTGACGTTGCTGTTGCCCGCATCTATGACCAGAAGCATGGGCCATTATAGCACGTGCGGATGTGCGGTATAATACGTCATAGTAACCACGAAGGTGTACGGGATTTAGGAGAGCGGCATGATGAAGGCATTATTAGTCGGTGCAGGCGGCATGGGACAGGCTTGGGGGAAGAACCTCAAAGAACACCCCGATGTCGAAGTTGCCGGGTGGGTTGACCTCCGGCCCGGCGCGGCCCAGGCGGCGGCGGACACACTGGAACTGTCCGGCCTGCATGCTGGGGACGACCTGGGCAAGGCACTGGCCGAAGTCAAGCCGGATTTCGTCGTAGACGTGACCATTCCCGAAGCGCACCGGGACGTGACCGTTCAGGCACTGGCGGCGGGCGTCCCCGTGTTAGGAGAGAAGCCGATGTCGGACAGCATGGAGCATGCCCGCGAGATGGTGGCCGCCTCGGAGAAGAGCGGCAAGCTGTATATGGTGAGCCAGAGCCGGCGTTACGACGCTCGCCTCTATGCCTTTCGTGCGCTCATCGAGCGAGAGGTCGGGACACCGGGCATCCTCAACTCGGACTTCTACATCGGCGCCCACTTCGGCGGCTTCCGGGACGAGATGGCGAGCGTCCTACTGCTGGACATGGCGATTCACACGCTGGACCAGGCCCGCTACATCTCAGGCGCGGACCCCGTCTCCGTCTACTGCGAGGAATTCAACCCCGCGTGGAGCTGGTACAAGGGCGCGGCCAGCGCGACGGCCCTGTTTGAGATGACCGGGGGCCTGCGCTACACCTACCGCGGGTCCTGGTGCAGCGAGGGTAAGAACACGTCCTGGGAGTGCGACTGGCGGGCGGTCGGCCCGGAAGGCACAGCCGTCTGGGGCGGGTCCGAAGCGCCGTCCGCCGATGTCGTGACCAAGACCGGCGCGTTCTTCAGTGAGACCGAGCCGCGCACGATTGAGGTGGCCTCGGACGTGCCGGGCGGTATCGCTGGGTCCCTGCGTGACTTCCTCCACGCCCTCCAAACCGGCGCGACGCCGATGGGTGAGTGCCACGACAACATAAAGAGCCTCGCGATGGTGTTCGCAGCCATCGAGTCCTCCGCTGAGGGCAAGCGCGTCCCGGTCCGCCTTTAGGAGCATCACATGGCACACTTCGGCGGCGGCACGCTCACCTACTTAGGCCACTCAACGTTCCATCTGCGGACGCCGGGGGGGCGTAACCTGCTCATTGACGCCTGGGTCCAGTCCAACTCGGCCTGCCCCGACGACAAAAAGCAAGTTGGGCCTCTGGACTTCATTCTGGTCACGCACGGCCATATGGACCACGCTGGCGATCTCGTCACCCTGGCCCGCGAGACCGGAGCCGCCGTCGTCTGTACGCCTGACGTCGCCGACTGGCTCCAGACGAACGACCTGACCAACGTTCAGAGCATGAACGTCGGCGGCACACTGACGCTGGATGGGTTGAGCATCACGATGACTCGCGCCGACCACGCCAGCCGCATCAGCGATGGCGACGGGCTAGGTCTACGGGACGCTCAGGCCGTCGGCTACGTTCTCACTCTGGAAAATGGCGTGACGCTTTACGCAGCGGGTGACACGGGCCTGTTCAGCGACATGGCCCTGATCGCCGCCCTGTACAAGCCGGACTTTGCCCTGCTCCCCATTGGAGACCGCTACACAATGGGGCCGCGTCAAGCCGCTTACGCCTGCCGACTGCTAGACGCCCCCCACGTCATCCCGATCCACTATGGAACCTTCCCGTTCCTGACCGGGACGGTGGAAGCGTTCGCCGTGGAACTGGGGCGGTTGGAACTGCGGCCCGAGCTCCACGCCCTAAAGCCCGGTGAGGCCCTCACGTGAGGGCGCACCGATGACCACGTCTCCATTTTGGCTTCTGCTCCTGACGCTGCTCGTGCCGATCCCCTATAGCACGGACCGGCACGGGCGGCGCGTACCCTTCGTCACATACACGCTGATCGGTCTGAACGTCCTCGTCTACCTCTTCACCGGGCCGACTTCCTACGAACACTGGGGCCTTGTTCCAAGCGCACCGCACTTCAGCGCCCTGCTGACGGGCCTGTTTCTCCATATCGGACTTGCCCACCTGCTCGGAAACATGCTGTTCCTCTGGATCTTTGGGAGGCACGTGGAGGAAGCCCTGGGGTGGCAGGCGTTCTTGGCCCTCTACCTGGGGGGCGGCATCGCGGCGGGCTTGCTGCACCTTGCCGTCGTCCTGCTGCACGGCACCGATACGTCCGTCCCGCTCGTCGGCGCGTCCGGTGCCATCTCGGCCATCCTCGCCCCGTTTGCCGTACGGTTCCATCGGGCCAGCATCCGTATGTTCTGGGTGCCGGCCGCCTTATTCTTCCGCAACTGGGCCGTGCTGGAAGTCCCCGCCGTGTCGGGCCTGGTCCTCTGGATCTGCTGGAACGTCGTGGGCGGAATCTGCTTCCTCTGGCTCCCTGACAGCTTCATCGCACAGCACCCCTGGCTTCAACTCCTGCTGCCGCCTACCAAAACAGCTTACTGGGCGCACGTAGGCGGCTTCGTGTTCGGCCTCGTCGCCGCCGAGTTGACGGGCCTGCTCCGCGACGGTCGGCAGGACTATCTGCTGCAAGATGCCCGCACCGCGGCGGCTAAAGGTGCGGCGGACTTTGCCGCTGCCGTCCGCAGCTACCGGGCCTTTCTGGAGTTTGACCCGGACAATGCTCCCATCCGCGCTGAACTCGCCCGCCTCCTGGCCGTCCCCGCCCTGTCGGACGCGAAAGCTATTGAGGAGGCACGGATCGAGGCGGGGCTAGAGATGCTGGCTGCGATCCGAGCCTTCCTGAAGCGGGAGGAAACACCGGAGGCGGCACGACGCACGGCCGAGACGTTGTCTCTGGGCTTGGCCCTGCCCCTCACCCCCCGCGAGCGCCTGCGATTAGGCGTGGCGGCAGAAGGTCTGGGCGAGCCTGAGACGGCGCTGGTTCTGCTCCGTGCCCTAGTGGTGGAAACGCCGGACGCACCGGAAGACGAGATGGCTCGTCTGAAACTGGGCGAGCTTCTGCGAACCCGCGATCCCCAAGAGGCGAAGGCGGTGCTGACGGAGTTTCTGGCGAAATACCCCAACAGCGATTGGGCGTGGAGGGTGGAGGAGATGCAAAGTCAGATGCAAACAAATATTTGATTTTTGTCACCCAGGGATAAACTTTGGCGTCAAAACTATCCCGGTAGGAGAACACACCAATAGCTGTGGAAGACCTAGAAAAACGCGGGCCGTCTGGTCTCCGCGATGGTGGTCCGCCACTTCCTGAGCGAAGACGGGCTGATCGCGGAACTCGCTAAAGACAAGGACTCTAGCGAGGAAGAGGCGCGAAGCCTGCCGCCGGGAGAAGATCCCGCAATCTCCGCAGGAGCAAGGGTTCCCGATCATGCCGCATCCGGATGACCCGAACGAGGGGAATGTCTACCGGGACCTGAACTTCCCGGGCCACGCCTACCAGCACATCTAGGAATACCGGGAACACAAAGCTTATCCCACTTATGCAGGTGATACAGCATGAACAGGGGCGCGGCAACTGAGTTGCCGCGCCCCTGTTTGATCGTGTCCTTCCCGCAGACTTAGACGAGGGCAGGGTCTTTGTGGACCGAGTTGCCCAGGGTGGTGTGGCGCGGAACGTCAGAAGGTGTCTTGACGGCAGACATGACAGCCGCGCGACCGATGCTGTGGTACTCAAAGCCCAGGCGGCGCAGGCGCTCTGGGTCGTACAGGTTGCGGCCGTCCAAGATCAGCGGCCGGTTCATCAGCGACGAAATGCGCTCGAAGTTAAGGTTCTTGAACTCGTTCCATTCGGTAACGATCACAAGGGCGTCTGCACCGGTCGCCACTTCATAAGCGTTTGCGCCGTACGTGATGTGCGGGAAGATCGCCTTGGTGTTCTCCATCGCGATCGGATCGTAGGTCTTCACGGTCGCGCCGCTCGCCAGCAGGTCCGTGATGACGTCCAGCGACTTGGCCTCGCGCATATCGTCCGTGTTGGCCTTGAACGCTAGTCCAAGGACACCGACCGTCTTCCCCTTCAGGCTTTCTCCCCCCAGCGCGTCATGGATTTTGGCGATGAAGCGCTTCGGTTGGAGTTCGTTCGTCTCAATCGTGGCGGCCAGCAATGGGAAGTCGCACCCATAGGCCTGCGAAGTGTGCAGCAACGACCGCGTATCCTTGGGGAAACAGGACCCGCCATAACCCAAACCGGCGTTCAGAAACGCCTGCCCGATGCGTGTGTCCAGGCCCATCCCCTTCACGACCTGCGTGACGTCCGCACCGGCTGCTTCGCAGACGTTGGCGATCGCGTTGGCAAAAGAGATCTTAGTTGCCAGGAAGGCGTTCGAGGCGTACTTGATCATCTCTGCACTTGCCACGTCGGTGACGATCATCGGCCGCTCCAATGGCGCGTAGAGTTCCAGCAGGCGCATGGCAACGACCTTGGAGGGTGCCCCGATTACGATGCGATCGGGGACGAGTGTATCCGTAATGGCCGATCCTTCCCGTAGGAACTCCGGGTTGGAGACGACGTCGAAATCCACCGCCCGACGCTTGTTGGTCTCGATGA
>JAYTRQ010000242.1:0-5976 GCA_043746125.1 Armatimonadota bacterium
GCCCAGACACTGCCCGATGCGCCGCAGGACGGTAGGGTCCCAGGTCGAGGCCATCGCAACGCCCGACGGGAACAGCGTCGCCGGCCCCAGCGTGCTGTTTATGCCGCCCCGGACCCCTTGCCCGGCATCTGCCATGCCCATCGCTGGGACTCCCAGCCGTGGGATGGGATTGGTGGTGAACTCAGTGCCTGTAAGCATTCCCATCTTCTCATCCTGCGTCATCCGCAGGAACAGATCCTTGACGCGGGCTTCCAGAGCCGCCTTCGGGCTCTTGTAGGCGGGCGTGGCCTGGGCGCTCGCCCGCGAGGCAGCGAAGGCAAAGAGGGCGATGATCAGTAGAAGTGGATTGAGTTTAAAGGCCGTCTTGTGTGTCATGCTCCTAGTATAACATAGAGGTCAAGGCAGGTTTGCTCCGTCTACCTGTTGGGAAGAGTCTCTACGTGTCTGCTCGTCTAAAAGACGCGATGCAGACACCTATAAGGAGCTACACCTAAATGGCACATCTTTACGCTTCGTTCGCCGACGCCGCCCTGGCCGAAAAAGCGGCGGGTGCTTTGCTCGATTATGGAGTCCGCCAGGAAGACCTCAGCCTCGTCGCTCACGACGCCCATGGCCAGACGCGCACGACTTCAGGAAGTGATTATGGTACCGACACGGCCGGCACGGCCCCGATCACCGGTCTAAGCACAGCCGGTCTGGAGCCGGGTGCCGAGATGGGGACCGGCGGCCTGGGGACGGCTATGGGTATGGGGGGCTTGGGGGCAGTCCCGTTCGGCCTCACCGGCACAGCGGCCGGCTTCGCAGAGGCGACCCCCACGCCGGTCGGCAGTGACCTGAACCCGCTGGACCAGGGCGGGCCGGACTCGGCGATCAACCAGACCGCCCATCCCATTGATCCGGACGCGGTGGCCAAGCACGGCATCAGCACCACGACGCCCGAAGACGCTGGCGAGGGTGCGATCAAGGGCACGGGAATCGGCCTGGGCGTCGGCCTCCTTGCGGCCCTGGCGGTCCTGACGGTTCCGGGCGTCGGCCTGGTCCTGGGCGCGGGCGTGATCGCTTCTGCTCTGGGGGCGACGGCCCTGGCGGCGGGGGCGGGCGCCCTAGCGGGCGGCGTCACCGGCTATCTGAAGGACCAGGGCGTGCCGCATGACATGGCCGACCGTTACCACGGCGCAGTGCAGGGCGGCGGCGCGATGCTGTCCATCAGCGTCCCGTCCGGCGGCGTGGACCAGGCCACGGCGGAGCAGGTACTCGCCAAGTACGGCGGCTCCGACATCGGCACCTACTAATAGACCGCGCAAAATAGCCTGAAAATAGCCTGGAAACGCCGCTTGACAAGCGGCACAGGACGTGATAGAATGGTAGGGCGTGGAGCTATCCGCGCCCTCTTTTGCGTATCAAGACTTGGGTAAACGCTTACGCAGGCTCCCCCAATAGTTAAAGTCGAGGTAGTTTATGCCCGCCGGACCATTAATCGGAGTTGACATCGGGTCGCAGCAGATCAAGATCGCCGAACTGCGGCCGGGCAAGAACGGGCTGACGGTCACCGGGCTGGGGATCGGCCTGACCCCCTTCGGCGTCATCCAGAACAATATCATCACCGACCCGCAGGCGATGGGCCAGGCCATCAAGCAGCTCATGCGCGAGTCCGGCATCAGCGTCAAGAAGGCCGTCGGCTGCATCTCCGGACAGAACGCCGTCGTCATACGTATCATCGAAGTCCCCCGGATGACCGACTCGGAACTTAAAGAGACCATGAAGTGGGAGGTCGAGCGCCACGTCCCATTCGCGCCCAGTGAGACCGTGTTGGACTACCAGCCCCTCCAGCAGCACACCGCCGAGGCCCAGGCCAACCCCAATATGGAGGTCCTGCTCGCCGTCGCCCAGCAGGACGCCGTCAACAACTACATTGACACCCTGTTCGCTGCCGGCCTGGATCCCGTCGCCATTGACATCGAGCCGCTCGCCATTGCCCGCGCCGTGCTGGACGTCGCCGAGGGGCGCCCCGTCATCCGGCCCCAGACCCTGCCGGGCCAGCAGAACTTCGGGGAAGACCTGCTCGAAACTGTCGCCGTCATCAATATCGGCGCGGCCAACACCGACATCGGCATCTACCAAGGCGACCAGCTCACGTTCCCGCGCTCCCTGCCCCTGGCCGGTGACAGCCTGACGCGGGCCATCGCCGAGGCCCTGCAATACACGTCCGAACAGGCCGAGCACGTCAAGCGCGACTACGCCGTCGTCCAGCTCGACCGCATGGCCGTCTACACTGGAACCCACTGGGACGGCGAGGGCGATGGGCTTGAGTTCACCGGGGAAGGGAACTTTGACACCGGGGATGAGGGCGATAACCCCTTCGGCCTGGGCGCGACGGACGATGGAGCGGGTGGCTTTCAGACGACGCCGTCCGGCCGGCTGTCCACCCCCAGCGGCCGGCTCGGCGAGGGCTTCGACGACATGGAGCGCACTCAGCCGATGCCCCGCCGGGTCCTGAACCTGGCGGGCCGCTCGGCCACGCCGGAAAACTCGCTGCCGTTCATGCCGCCCACCGACGATAGTGGCTTCGGACTGCCGCCCGGCGCGGGCGGTATGGACGAGGACAAGCTGCGCGACGATATCTTCGAGGCCATCGCGCCCGTTCTCGGCGAGCTGGCTTCCGAGCTGCGACGTTCACTGGACTACTACCGCAGCCGGGGTGCCCAGGTCTCCGTGGACCGCGTCCTGCTGACCGGCGGCAGCGCCAACTTGCCCAACTTGGCGGCCTTTCTCCAGAACGAGCTGCAAGTCCCGGTCGCCATTGCTAACCCGCTGGCCGGCCTGACCGTCACGTCCAAAGGCTTCGACCCGAACTACCTGCCGACCATCGGCCCCGCCTTCACCGTCGCCATCGGCCTCGCCGCCCGCGACGCCGTGTTCGCCGCCAACCCCGTGCCCAAGGCGCCCAAGGTCTCCAAGAAGGAACTGGCCGCCGCCGCCAATGCTTCCGCGCCCGGTGCGCCCGCTTCTTAGGCCGGAGAGTCATAAAACCATGCTTCGAATCAACCTGCTGCCCGCTTACGTCACGCAAAGGCGTCTGACCAAGCGACTGTCGTTCGTCTTCGCCGCGCTGTTCATCCTCTGTGTCGTCGCGCCGCTTGTCGCCTGGATCAGCATGAAGACACACCTGGCTGACATCGCGCAGCAGGCGGATACGGCCGAAGCCAAGAAGAAGGCCACGGACGATCTGAAGTCGCTGGCCGCGACCACGCTGGCCCAGGTCAAGCCAATTCAGGACAAGCTGGACCTCGTGGAGGCCGTCCACAAGAACCCGCGCGATTGGGTCGAACTCTGGAACACGCTCGCCGACACCAGCCCTAAGTCCAGTTTTATCTACACTGACGCCACCGTCAGCGGCGCGACCATGTCCATTAAGGCCTACTCGCCCAGCGTTGAGGAGGTCGGCCGGTATCTCCAGGCGATGTATCAGGAGCCGGATTTCGCTTCCGTCGTCGTGGACCATGTGCCGGGCTACCCCGATAACGTCCGCCACTTCTACTACCTGAACGGGACGATGGTCTTCGCTGATGGCGCGTCCGGCGCGTCCGCCGCCTCCGGTGGCCCGTCGGGCGGCTACCCCGGCGGCATGGGGAGCATGGGCGGCTCGAGCGGTTATCCGGGTGGTGGCAGTGGTCAGTCCGCAAGTGGCGCGGGTACCCCGAACGGCTTTGACCCGGCTCACCTCGCCCCGAACGGCGCCAGCAACATTCCCCCCGGCGTCGGCCCGCCCCCGGCGGAACTGACCGGCGGCGTCCAATCCGCGAATTCAGGCGGCCCTGGCGGCCAAGGCATGTACGGCGGACAGCCTAGCGGCGGGCAGTCTTCGGGGGGCTACAGCCCCGCCTTCCTGAAGATTGCGGCTGCAAACATCGGGCCGTTCGCCCCCCCGGACGTGCGGGACCAGATCCTGCGCCAAGCCCTGCGCCGCGTAGTCGTCAAAACCGTGCCGAAGGGCTTTGACATCAACGTCACGGCCACCCTCAAGAAGCCGATCGTCGCGCCCACACTTCCCGGTGCGGCCCCTGCCGGTGGCGGCGGCGGCAGGCCTGGCATGGGCGGACCCGGTAGCATGGGCGGACCCGGTAGCATGGGCGGACCTGGTAGCATGGGCGGTCCCCCGTCCGGTGCGGGCGGCCGCCCGGCCTAGTCACGGACAATAACTATGAAAACACGTGGATTAAGCCCGGCCATTGTGGCGGCCATTGGTGCTGTCCTGAGCCTCTTGACTGTTGCCTGCCTCTTCTTCTTTCTGATTAAGCCGACGATGGACGCGACGAGTGTGGCCCAGACGCGCCTGGATACCGCCGCGCCGGACGCGACCGATGCCGCGCACAAGCAGGCCCAGAAGTTGCTGGATACGAACAAGATCAAGGTGCAGGTGACCAAGCTTCAGTGGGCACAGAAGGAAGCGGCCTTGATGCCGCCTTATGACGTCAGTGGAGACCGCTTCATGGCGGTCCGGCAGCTCACCTATGAGCTGGATCACTACCTGGGGCCGGACCTAGAGCGCTACATGAAGACGTCAGGCGTCAAGTCCATGACGAAGTTCACCCTGCCTCCCCCGCCGGTGAACCCAAACGATATCACGAATGCGCCTCTGGTCATCCCACTCGGCCAGATCACTGTCAACGGCAGTTTCCGGGACATCCTGACACACTTCTACAACTGGCAGTATTTCAACCGCCTCGTCCTTGTTGACGGCCTCTCACTGCATGGCAACAGCCCCTACATGAGCGGCACTTATACGGCCACCGTGTTCATCTTCCCGCAGGGCGACAAGGTGCCGCCTCCCATCCCGCAGGCCGGTGGCGCGGGCGACGCCGCAAAGGGCGGCGGCGGGCGTCCCGGCATGGGCGGTCCCCCAAGTGGCATGGGTGGTCCCCCGAGTGGCATGGGCGGCCCCCCCAGTCACTAAAGGGCAAAGAAAACGGAAAAATGAAGGCTCTCCGCGCCGTCTTCCTCTGAAGAGGTAAGGCCGTGAAGGAAAGTGAGGATCGTGTGGACTATGGATTTCTTGAAGGACAAAAAAAACCTGCCCAAAGTGGTCGGCATCGCCGTGGCCGTACTGGTCGCAATGGGCAGCCTGATCGCCTTTGAACTCGGCCTGTTCGGCGGCGGCGGTTCGCCTACTCCCATCGCGCCGACACTGGCTAATCGTGGCGGCCCCACGCCCCCTGGGCCTGCGGACGCCACCCTGCCCACGACTCCCACGGCCATGCCTGCCCCCACTCCCACTCCTGTGAGGGTGTCTCACGCTCCAGGGCGTCCGGTCATGCCGGGCGTCAGAGTCGCCGCTGTGCTGCCTCCGGTCGTCGTGGACCCGACAAAAGGCCCGGACCCGTTCAGTATCCCCGGCGGCCTCAAGCGCCGGGCACTCAAGGAGGGCACGGCGGGCGGCAGTTTACTGGGCATGAAAATCCCGCTCAGAGACAGGATTCCCGTCTTCAACCTGTTCAAGCTCCAGCCTCCTGCCCCGCCCCCTGCGCCGCCACTGCCGACCGGGCCGAACACCTCTGGGCCGGCCCCGATAGTCCGCGTTGTTGGGATTGTTAACGCCGCCGACGGCATCTATGCCATCCTGGAAGTCAACGGGCAGTCTCAGACCGTCAAGCCGGGAGATTCGCTCCTCGACGGCAGCCGGGTGACCGCGATCCAGGCCACCAGCGTCACCTTGCGCTCTGGGGCGGGCATGACCACCTCCCTGCCGCTCACCGGCGGGCAGGGCCAGACAGACCAGGGCGGCAACGGACAGGACCCTAACGCGGGCGGCCCCCAGTTTGGGCAGCCTCCACAGCAGTTCGGGATGCCCGGACAGCCCTAAAGGAGTCAGGAAAATGACAAAACGAACTGTCTCCTGTGTGGGGGCTTTGCCTCTTCTCCTCGCCGCCCCGCCGCTGGCCGCGCAGGCGCAGACGCCGCCCGAGGTTGCGCCGGTCT
>JAYTRQ010000243.1:0-5953 GCA_043746125.1 Armatimonadota bacterium
TTGATGAGCTGGGCGACCCCGGAGTTCCGTGCGCCGCCTAGCCCGTTGGGCCAGTGGACAGATTTGCCGGCCTTGGGGCCATCCGCGCCGGCCCAGTCCGGGCTGACCTCGCTCAGGTAGGTGGTAAAGATGTTGGTCGTGCCCGAGCCGTCCGACCGGTGGAAGGGAGAGATGCCGATGGCAGGGAACTTGGTGCCGGGATTCAGGCTGGTGATGGCCTTGTCATTCCACTTGGTGATCTTGCCCAGGAAGATGTCGGCGATGACGGGTCCGGTGAGCTGGATGCCTGGCCCGACGCCGGGCACGTTGTAGGCCACGACGACTGCCCCGGCCACGGTGGGGATGTGCAGGATGCCGGGCGCGGCGGCCATCTCAGCCGCGTTCATGGGCGCGTCGGACGCGCCGAAGTCCACGGCATGGGCGGTGATGTCCTTGATGCCGGCCCCAGACCCGACGGCCTGGTAGTTGACCTCGACGCCGGTCTCCTTCTTGTATTCCTGGAACCACTTCTGGTACAGGGGAGCAGGGAAGGTCGCGCCGGCCCCAGTGATCTGCTGGGCTTGAGCGGATGCGCCTCCCAGAAGGGCGAGGCCGAGGGCCGTGAAGGCAATGGGCTTCAGAGTGCGCGTGAATGACTTGAGCATGGGTCGTACATTTCTCCCTTGAAGGTTTGAGGCGGCGGCTCGGACTGACTTGCCGAGCCGCTTGTCTCGTTGACGCCAGGAGGGGGTCTAGGGTTCCTGAGCGCCTGTGTTAGAACTTGACCTGGATTTCGCCGGTCAAAAGGCTGTATTTGGGGACGTCCGTAACCAGGCCTGCGCCGGTCGTCGGGGCGTGCGCCACCTTCGTAGGCCGATCATACCAAAACCGGAGCCGGGTTGATTTGTCCAAGCCGTAGAGGACACCGTAGCCGTTATTCTCGTCGGTGTACGACGAGTCCCCATTGGGCCCCTCGCCCCGGCGCAGCACGTCATACTGCGCCGCCAGCGTCAGCGGGTGCGAGCCACCCTGGCCGAACGTGAAGCCGCCGTTGACGTAGTAGCCGTCCACATGGTTGTCTTTGGCGTATGCCGTCGTGGTGGGGCTGCCGTAGGTCGTGAAGGGGTTGGTCGTTGGGCTAAAGAAGGAGCGCTGCTCATACAGGCCGCCCACGTACTCCGCGTTCAGGAACGGCCCGCTCGGAAGCTGAATCTGGGCGTCCGCGCCATACAGTTCCTTCTTGCGGCCCGTGTACTGTGAGCCGACTCCGGCGGCCGGGAAGGCCAGAACCGCGGGCGTGTTGACCTGGCCGTAGTAGTAGGAACCGCCAATGGCGAAGATCTTGCTCGGCGACTGGTAGCCGATGTGGTAGATCTGGTCTTTGAAGGTGTCGGAGTCGTTGGATGTGCGCCCCGTCCCATTGACCAGGGCCGCCGTCAGTTTGACCCCGGCCGGCAGGAACAGGAGTTGCTGCCCCCCTCCATAGCTGAACTGGATGCCCTTGTCGTAATCCTGGGCGGCGAAGAGGCCCGCACCGCTTTCGCTAAAGGCCAGCGGGCGCTCCGGGCTGAGGTAGGTGGCAGAAGATACCGGCAGGATGTAGCCGAAGGGGGTGGGGAACAAGCCAGCCGTGAACGTCAGGTTCTTGGTCGCATCGCCGTTGCCGCCGGTGTAGGCAACATATGCCTCGCGCGTGGTCACCTGCTGGTTGCCATTGGCACCAGGTGTCACTGCACCGGAGGCGTCAAATTGCAGGCCGTAGCGCGTGTTCGGGGTCACGGCCCCGGTGAACTTGATGCGGGCGCGGCGCACGTCGAACGTATTCGGATTGGTGCCCTGGCCGTAGTTGCCGTTGTAAGAACCGGAACTGCCGGGCGTCCCCTGCGGGAACCGCGCCTGCGATCCCTGGCCGTATCCGGCGTCCTGGTAGCGGGCCTGGATGTAGCCGCTGATCTGGAACTTGCGATTCGAGCCGACTCCGTAGGAGTTGTTAGCCGTGTCCTGCGCCTTGTTTGCCAGCGCCTTGGCATCCAGGACGTCCGCCCGGAGGGCGTCAATGTCGTCCTGGGCCTGTTTCAGATTGGTCTCGATGGTGTCGAGTTCGGGCCGAAACTTGTCGATCAGCGCTTGCAAGCGGTTGATGTCGTCCTGGGTGACGGTGCTGACGGCGGGCGTCCCGGCGGGCGGTGGCGTGTTGCTGGCCTGCGCCTTGACCATGTCGTCAATCGTCCGCAGAGCGCGGTCCAGGGCGACGGCGAACTCGTAGCGGGTCATGGGGCGGCGTCCACCGTAGGTGCCGTCGGGGTAGCCGACGACGATACCTTTTTTGGCGAGGTCCTGGACGGCCTCATAGGCCCAATGGTTGGTCGGTGTGTCCTGGAATGGGGCTGCTTGCGCCTGTACTGAGGTCGCACTGACGGCCCCAAGGGCGGCCATTGTGCCGGCGAGGGCTACGGTCCAAAGTTTCAAATCTGTCTTCCTCCGAGATAAGTGCGCGCTGTCTTGCGCGTCAGGCACGATAGTACCCTACACATGTCTTTATCATGTTAGGACGGCAGATAGTTTACCTGCCAAATGTTAAGAGAATGTTAAGAAACGGGGTTGGAAGCAAAAGAAAGGGGAGCGTCACTCAGTCCCTGAGCGGGCGGACTTCACGGCCAGAAACACAGCCCCCACACAGGCCAGGACCAGGCAGAGGCCATAGAAGACGCGGAACGGGGGTGGGAACGGCGGGTTATCATGCCCCAGCGAGGCGGAGGCGATGCCCGCCGCCGCCAGGCAGACGCCAACGCGCGTGCTGACGTCAGCAGGCTTCTGCCCCACCCCACGCACGTTCCCCAACCCGCCCCCGTGCGCCATACCGCGCAGGAGGAAGAACGCGCCCACGACCGTGCCGACGACAAGGGCCGGCGCGTGCAGGTGCACCAGCGTCAGGCCGACGACGGCAAGCACCGACCCGAGGGTGAGCGCCAGAAGCAGATGAGCGGCGGAGCGTGTGGACACGTTATTCTACAGGCTCCAGATCGCGGATGACGTTGCCGTCCCCATCCAGCGTCTCCCCGGTCAGGGAGACCCGGCGATCGCCGGGGGAGAACGTGAGGGCGCCTGGGAGCAGGCCTTCGGGCAGGCCGTCGGTCGACAGCAGAGGACGGGCTTCGGGCAGGCCGACGACATCCCGGTACGCTAGGGCGGAGATCAGCCAGCACATCGGCAGGGTTACGAGCAGCCCGGCCCCCAGGGGCAGGGCGCTGACCAGGACAAGCAGGCCCAGGACGAGGGCGAAGATCGCCGTGCCGCGCAGGTCCCGGCTCATGGCACGGACGCTGACGCGCAGGGCTTCCCCCAGGCTGACCCCGTCCGCAACTAGGGCGAAGGCGGGGAGGAGCAGCCCGAAGAAGAGGACTCCGGGAACCAAAAGCAGTGACAGACCCAGATTGACAACAATCTGAAAGAGCAGGAGCAGGCCCAGCATGGGCAAGACAGCCCGGCCACCGAACAGGTCGGCGAACGTCGGCGTCTCACCACGCACCTGCTTGAGCGCCATCCCGCAGGCTCCGGCGAGCAGATAAGCCGTGTAAACCGTGTTCAATATCGCCAGCCCGAGCCACAAGGCCGGCGGCTGGTTCAGGCCCGGCGTGCCCAGGAACCGGTGAGGGCCATGAATGAGGAGTAGCACAAGGGCCGTGAGAAGCGAAGGGGCAAAAGAAGTCAGGAGCGCGGCAGCCAGCCAGAGGCCGACGTTGGCGCGGTAGAGGGACAGGGCCTCGCCGAGCCAGCCGAAGCTGGACGTGGGTGCCGGGCCGTGGATGAGGGATGAATCATCGGCGTTGAATGCAGTCATCGGGTTGCCTTCCAATTGGGTAGTGGGTCTTCAGTGCGTGCTCTGCCCGTCGTCAGAAGCCTCTGTCCATCCGCTGGGCGGGGCCTCTGATCCTTTGTAATGTCGTTACCTCTCTTGCACCGGCGGCGGAGGCCAAACGCCCGCGTCCGGCGGCCCGTAATCCGGCCTGCCCGGCGGTGTGAAGGGGACCATATTCGGCATCCCCACCAGGTCACGGTAGGCCAGGGCGCAGATCAGAAACACCATCGGGATCGTCGCCAGCAAGCCCACCCCGCAGGCCAATTCGCTCGCGTAGACCAGGAGGCCCATAACGAAGACGAAGCCTGCCGCCGGAAGCCACTGCGCTTTCATCGCCCGAACACTTCGCCGCAGAGCCGTCCACAGGCCGTCGCCGTCCGCCATCAGCGAGAACGCGGGCAGAAGAAGGCCGTACAGGGCCAGAGTGAGGGCGAACATGACGATCCATGCTGCGATTCCAAGTCCTATCACGGTGCCGGTCGTCAGCGGATGGAGAGGCCGGAAGTGGTTCACCACGAGGACAGGGAGACTCAGCACGAACTCGAGACCGTACGCACCAAAGGCTAAGAAGAACAGCGCGCCCAGCATCCGGCCGAAGAGCGGCCAGCCCCGGAAGACGTCCTTGATCTCAAGGGGCAGGCCGCGCACCTGCCGCACGGCCATTCGAAACAGCGCCCCGTAGAAGAAAGCCACATAGACGGTCATCACCAGGCCGGCGACCAACTCGTAGACGAGGATACGCCCGAAGCCGCCCGCAAAGAGCGTATTCAAGGTGAACGGCGTGAAAGGGCTTCCAGGCCTCATCGGAAAAGGTGTCGGGCCGTTTGGGAAGCCCGGCGGCGGGGCATGACCGCCCGGCACCTGCCCAAAGCCGCTCGAAAAGACCGAGGCCATCAGAATGACGTAGAAGACGATGAACGCGAGTACGGGCAGAGCGACCATCGCCAGCACGCCGACGATCCATGGCCCGGCATTCGCCATGAAAAGCTGCCAAGCCTCGGTGATCCAGCCGAAGCTGACCCGGCCCGGCAGTGGGTATTGCAGCGACTGCGGCTCGGAAGTCTGAGTGGCGGTGCTCATCGTGTCTCCTCGGAGTTCAACTTGTGGGCGGCGGGGGCGGCACGATATCGCCACTGGCGTTAATGTCGTCGCCCCCCAGTGTCGTCCTCAGCGGAGCAGGCGGCGGGGCATATGGGTTCGGCGGCGGCTGGCCATAGGCGGGTGGCGACCCCTGGATCGGGGGCGCCCCTGCGTAAGGTGGCTGGCTGGAGGACGGGGGCGGCTGGCCGAAGGACGGGGGCGGCGGGGCCGCGCTAGGCGGGGGCGGCCAGACGCCGGGCGCTCCGTAAGGCACAGCCCCCGGCGCACCGGCATACGCGCCTGGACGCTGGGGCATCCCGATCATGTCCCGGTAGGCGAGTACGGAAACGATCCAGAACATGGGCATCGTGACAAACTCGCCCAGGCAGAACGCCAAGTAGCTGACCAGCACCAACAGGCCCATCACAAAGATGAACCCGGCCGCGTTCCACAGATCCTTTTTCATGCCGTCCACGCTGCGCGAGATGGCATCAATGACCCCATCCCCTTCAGCAACCAGCGCATACGCGGGGAACAGCAGACCGGACACGAGAAAACCAGGCACGAGACAGAAAACCAGGCCGACGGCCGTCCCCAGACCGGAGAGCAGGGTGAACCCCATCATGTTCAGTAAGAACGGTCCACCTTTAAAGAGGTCGCCGATGTCGGTCGGTTCGCCACGCACCTGCTTGATGGCAGTCAGAAAGATGCCGCCGTAGAGATAAGAGTGGAAGACCCAGAGGGCGATTTGCAAGGTCACATTCGCGCTGAGCGGGATGGCGCTGTTGGCGAAGGGATTGTTGCGGCCGTAGGGGAAACCGCTGCCGGGAAAGGGGTTAGACGGGACGGCCTGAGGCTGTGCGCCAGGATGCAGGGCAGACATAGCACCGAAGATGCCACCGATGAGGCCGCTGACGATCTGCGGGAGCAGGATGAACAGCAGGCCGGCGACGATCCAAACGGCCACGTTCGCCTTGAACAGCGCGAATGCCTCGCTGATCCAACCGTTGAAGTTCACCCGTCCTGGCGGCGCGT
>JAYTRQ010000244.1:0-5946 GCA_043746125.1 Armatimonadota bacterium
ATACCGCTTGTATCCGGGTGGTCCAGGAACCACAGGACGACGGCGCAGACGTCCTTGACGTACACGAAGTCTCGCGCCTGCGCCCCGTCCGCGTAGCCCTCTTTGTGCGACTGGAACAGCTTGATCTGGCCGCTCTCCCGGATCTGGTTGACGGAGTGCCAGGGCACGGACGCCTGCCGGCCCTTGTGGTACTCGTTCGGGCCGAACACGTTGAAGAAGCGCAGACCCGCCACCTGGTCGGTCCAGCCGTCCCGGATCGCCTCGATGTCCGTGAGCCACTTGGAGAACGCATACGGGTTCATCGGCAGCATCTTCGCCGTCAGGGCGTTGTCGTCGGAAAAGCCCAATCCCCCATCGCCGTAGACACTCGCGCTGGACGCATAGACCAACCGAACGCCCTGCGCCCTCGCCCACAACGCCAGCGTCCGGGTGTAGCGGACGTTGCGCTCGTACAGCTCATCAACGTCCGTGAACGACGTTGTGCTGATCGCGCCCATATGCAGGATGCCATCCAGATTGCCGTCGTACTCACCGGCCGCCAGCCGGAGCGCGAACACCTCGGGCGAGACCACGTCCATGAACCGCTTGCCGCGCAGGTTCTTCCACTTTGGCCCGTCCCCGAAGTCGTCTACGATCAAAACGTCGTCCCGGCCCCGCGCGTTCAGCGCGGCCACCAGGACACTGCCGATGAAGCCCGTCCCGCCCGTCACAACCAGCATACCGTGTGCCCTCCGGCCGCCATTATACCTGATACCGTCCGCCTCCTTGACGTGTGCCCGCCGGTTCCGCTCCCGCATGACGTCTAAGGCCTGCTTGTTGAAACGCGGCATGGGTCGGCGGAGCGGCCTCGGAGGGCGCCGACGGGAGCGCATCCAGAGCCACAGCACGAGGCCACCACCAATCAGCCAGGGGCGCGAGTCCACTTGTCCTACTCTCCTAGACCTTGATCCCCTCACGGATCGCCTTCAGCAGGCCCTCCGCCGCTTCGTCCACCAGACGGTACACGCCCTCAAACCCGCCCGTCAAGTACGGGTCCGGCACTTCCCGAACCTCATTCTCCGGCGCGTACTCCAGGAACGGGCGCACGACGGCCCTGCCAGTCCCCAAAGCCCGGACGTTGCGGAGGTTGGAGTCGTCCATCGTCAGCACGTAATCGAAATCGTCTAAGTCACTGGGCGTAATGAGCCGGGCCTTGTGTTCGTACTCGATCCCGTTCTTCGCCAGCAGGGTCAGCGTCCCCCGGTGCGGCGGGTGGCCGATATGCCAGTCGCCAGTCCCGGCCGAGTCGGCTTCGATCTGACCCTCCAGGCCCGTCACACGGACTTTGTGGGCAAACACGGCCTCGGCCATCGGCGACCGGCAGATATTCCCTAGACAGACGAACAAAACGCGAACCATAAATTATCCCCCCGACGTTATGGAATAATATACCCGACTCGTAGAACGAGAAAAGCTCATGCCCTTAACGCCGCCGCCGAACGCCTTCCGCAAACCGACCCTGACGCTGAACACCTACCTGGGGCCGGTCACGGGCTACACCCCCACCAAGGACATCACGTACCACCCCCTGTTCCGGGGGATTCTGTTCCCGTGGGTCTGGCGCGTCTATACCCAGCGGCTGACGCGCGTCGGCCACTACTTCCTCGTTGCCACGCTGTTCTTCATGGCGTTCGGCTCGATCTCCCTGGACCAGCAGTGGTACGTGCCGTTCACCTACGCCTTCGGCCTGTGGACAACGGCCCTGATTGGGATGTGGGCGGCCCGGCCCCGCGTCAGCCTGCACGCGCATCATGCCGGACGGATCAGCGCGGGCGAGACGCTGCTCGTCGAGATCGAGGTCACGTCGCGCGGGCGGCGGCGGAGCGCGGGCCTGACAGTCCTACCCGACCGGCTGCCACCTGCCGTGGATGCCGTGCCTGCCGAGGGGGCAGGCCTGCCGGTCCTGAAAACGGGGGAAACGGCCCGCGTCCGCCTGGGCCTGCACTGCCGCCAGCGGGGGGCGTTCCTGCTGCGTGGCTACCGCGTGGAGACGGCGTTCCCCCTGGGAATGATGGTGGCCCAACAGATGTTTTCGGAGGAGAAGCCCCTCCTGGTCTACCCGAAGTTCACGCCACTAGCGCGTTTGGACGCGCCTTTGGGCCGTCGCTACCAGCCCGGCGGCGTGGCATTGGCCTCTAATTTGGGGGATTCGTTCGAGTTCATCGGCAACCGGGAATACCGAGAGGGCGACCCGATCCGCAGCATTGACTGGCGGGCGACGGCCCGGCTGTCCCGGCCGGTCGTGCGCGAGTTCCGCGAGGAGTACTTCCTGCGAACGGCCGTGATTTTAGACACCTACGTCCCAGGCCTGCCGGGCGCCCCGCCGCCCCGCGCCTTTGAGCGGGCCATTTCGGTCTGTGCGGCCGTATCGGACTTCATGGCCAGGTCGGAGTATTTGGTAGACCTGTTCGCGGCGGGTCCTGACCTGCATCAGTTGACGGCGGGCCGGAGCCTGGCGTACCTGGACGAAATCTTAGACCTGCTGGCCTGCGTCCATTCCAGCGAGCGGGAGGACTTCCAGGGTCTGGAGGAAGAGATGCTGGAGCATCTTTCTCAGGTCGCCCTTGTGGTCTGCATATTTATGGACTGGGACAAGACCCGGCTGGAATTTGTGGACCGCCTGCGGGATCAGGGCGTGGGCGTCAAGGTGATCGTCGTGCGGGACCGCGAGTGTACGCTGCCGCCAGGGGAGCACGTGGTTCTGACGTCGGCGGACGTGGACGCGGGGGTGGAGGCGGTTTAGGGGCGTCGCTTCGCGAGCGTCCAGCCGACACCGCAAGGCCGCTCCAGTTCTGCATGAGGCGCTACATACACGAGGAAATGCACTTTGCTGTCTACTTCAGAGACAAAGGCATCATTGCTACCAACGGCTGGTGGTGAGATTGCTTGGAGGGAGACCCTAAAGGGGGCGATTTTGATGCTTTCGTTCTATCCCTAAAATTTTCCTAAATCGCGATTGTTTCCGCATGCAGAAATATGGCTATTTTAGGAAACTTTTTTAGGTCGTACAGCGTTATGGGCGACATGGAACAGGAATCAGATCAGATCTGGCAAAGCGCAAGGCCCTGGCGGGGGAGAACTTTTGGCGCGAATTTGTGGCTTGACAACCTAAGTCTTGCCCCTGTCGAGATCCGTGTCTTACAGGCGGTGGGGCGTACTATACGGGGGCCACGCCCCGACGGGATTATCGAAGCTTCATGGCGCGGTTGGACGCAACAGTACGCTTTTCACTATCAGACTCGCAATACGCCACACTCGATAAAGACCGCCATAGAGCGGTCCTGGGGATATTCCACGCAGATGGGACTGCCACCGATGATCATCGTACCGTACTTACCCCACGACACATTGCTGAAGCTGGAAGGATGCAAGGTCAGTGGCATAGACCTGTCGGGCAATGGCATAGTCATTGCTCCCAATTTCGCTGTTCTGCGGACTGGTGAGCCAAACCGCTCCCCTATCCCCCTGCGGAAACTGAACGTCTACCGTGGAAACAGTTCATTGTTTGCCCGCTGCTTCCTTCTGAGG
Organism: Armatimonadota bacterium; assembly: GCA_043746125.1. Classification (GTDB taxonomy): domain Bacteria; phylum Armatimonadota; class Armatimonadia; order Armatimonadales; family Capsulimonadaceae; genus JANXMY01. The sequence goes on from JAYTRQ010000244.1 coordinate 3,568, forward strand.
CCCGAGTTTACATCACTCAGTGAACTACGATCTTATGCGTTGTCTCACTTCACCCAGAGCGAAGCCGCGGTTCCTAATAGAGACAAAGTCATCCTGGCAATGAGTACCGCATCCAAAGTCGTGCAAGAGCTGGAAGAAGAGCTAATAGTCAAGCGGGACGATAGAAAAATTGTTGTGATTGATACTGAACGCCTTATGAACAATCTGCGGACGAACTACGCATCTCGTGGAGGAGCGACACTCACAGGGAAGACGGCCCTCTCCATAGAGCAGGTGTGGCAGCGGCTAGGTGAAGTACGTCCTTCCCCAAGAGGCATGGAGGGAACGTTAAGGTTTGTGGCGACGGGTCTCGGCTCCGCCGCCAGGTATCGGGTCCTGTCAGGACCGGACCGATTGAGTCTTTATGTCAACAACCTTGCCGCAGTCGCCGACCTGATCGAGCTACGTCCGACCCGCGTGTTCCCCAACCTGGAGTTGACGGAAGATACGTCTGATTCAGTCTATTTCGATGTGCGACGTGAGGGCAAAGAGGTGTGGGCGTCCCCCGTTCAGACCTGGTTAGAGTTATCAACAGGGGGACCAAGGGAGCGGGATGCAGCCCAGGCGCTGGGGGCTATTCTCGCACAAAGCCGTGGAGGGGAGATGTAGTCATGGATAGAGGCGTATTACCACTTTCGGGGCGGCCTTTTTCGAATGACCCGTTGCTGCCGCATCTACTCGACATAGTCTCTGATCCAGCGTCCGGCGAATTAATACTTGGCGGTGGTTTCGGAATACGATTAAAGCAGCTGGAAATAGCCAAACAGGGTTACCCTACTCTGATCGCTTCAGTGCCGCCTGCTAGAGCGACGCAGGATCTCGACTTTTTCCTCCGCATCGAGCTATGGGTGCAGAAGGAGCGAGGTCAATCTGTCCGAGCCATGCTAGACCGCTTAGGATACGAGACGCACAGCCGGAACTGGCAGTTCGGGAAGCCGTTTGCCCCAAACGCCCCTGAGCACAGGGTAAAGGTGGACTTACTCGCGCGCCACCCCCATGAGGGCGAACCGGTCAAGGTGAAAGACTTTCGCGTCGGATCGAAATCGGGAGTTGATTTGCATGGCTATGATACCCCTGAAGCTTTCGCCATCGAGGAGAGGCCAAGGACCCTTGAAGTCTCGGGAGAGCGATCGGACAACACTTTGGTAACGGGTGCGATACTGGTCCCTCATGCCTACGCCTCATTAAACATGAAGGTGAAGGCCGCCCATGATTGGTTGCAAATGATCCGCAGTGGGGCCAGGCCAAAACTAAACGCTGAGAAACACGTCTTCGACGTGTACATCTTAGTTGCCATGTTGCTGAATGAGGAAGTAGCGGAGTGCAGCGAGTTGGCAGCACGCTACACCGGTTACCCGATGGCCGAGGAAAACAGATTTAATGCATTAGAACTGTTCGGCTCCCAAAGCGGGCAGGGCTTCACCGAGGTACTACGGCAGATCGGGGGCCTCCCACACGATTATGCCACGTTCTGGGAGGGCTTGCGCGAGGCACTGGGAATTATCCGAAATCCCTGAAGCCGGGTCATCCATAACATAATGGTAACAACACCGACAGCCAATTCAGAGCCAGCCCAACCAGGCGCAGTCGATCCGGACACAATCGGTCCAACTACATCCGCTCCAAGCCCCAAAGCCGTCTCAAGCCCGCCCTGGCCCGCCGCCGTCGCCGCCCTCCTCGCCTACGCCGCCCTTGCCCTGAGCAGCGGTGCAGTCATACCCCTCGTCTGCCTCGCCGTCGGCCTGCTAGCGTCCTACCCGATCCGGGCGCGGTACGAGAACCAGACACTGACCAAGTGGACCCTGCGGATCATCGTCATCGGCGGGACCGTGTTTGGGTATCTGGTCAGCGCGGGCAAGACCGATAGCGTGTTCGGCGACATGCGCTGGGGCTACTCGACCGCCCTCGCCGCCGCGTCGGAGTTGGCCCTGCAATTCTGGCGGCGCGAGCCGACCGGCGGGGCACGCGCCCCGCTGACGGTCCTGCTGTCCTCCCTGGTCTTCCTGGCCGGATGCAGCACGTTCGACGACGCGCACCATTACGTCTGGTTCCTCGCGCCCGCCTACTTCCTGTTCTTCGCCCTGGCCCTGCCGAACTTCCGGCCACAGGTTGCCGTTCCCGCCGGGCTGACACTCCTGCCGGTGCTCCTCGCGCTCACTCTGGGCGCGGCGACGCATCTGGGCTTTACGGTCTACCGGGGCGACCTGAACGCGCTCGGCTCGCACTTCCTGTCGGGCCGAAACACGTCGGTCAGCATGGGCATGAGCGGCCAGCCGCTGCTCGGCTCATCCTTCACCCTGCGCGATTCGCTGACCCGCGCCCTGCGCGTCCAGAACCTCG
>JAYTRQ010000245.1:0-1832 GCA_043746125.1 Armatimonadota bacterium
CCCGCGAACGCCTCCAAGTTCTCCACCTACGAGAACTTCACCAATTTCGGCGGCTACACAGCTATCAACTACTTCGGCTCCCGCGAGACAGCCATTGAAGGCCTGCGAGCGAAAGTGCTGACGCGAGTCGAGGATTACTTAGAGAGGCTGGGCTGATGCCCAACGATACCTTGAAAGAGCCGAGCCTGCAAGAGCAGACGATGGAGATCGGGCGGATGCTGAAGACGATCTCGGAGGAGAACCCGTCCGGGACGCCCAGCGCGGGCGCGACGGCGGTCTTCGTCGGGTGGCTGGCCCTGGCCGGGCCGACGAGCCGCGAGCCGACGTACCTGGACGACGTCGCCAAGAACTACGTCGTGGCCGAGAACTCTAACAAGGACTTGTGGGAGATCTTCGACATCCTGGAAAACTACATCGAGGTCGAGGACGAAGAGCCGCCGCCCCCGCGCACCTTCATCGGCCTGCCCCTGGCACCTGGGTAATGGCGGGGGCACCCTGCCCTCGATTCCGGCCCATCTTTTGAGGAGCTGTCGTGGCCTCCGTTCCCGTCTTTGAGCAGAAAAAAGTCGTCTCGCTGTTCGTCGTTCTGGCCTACGTGGTTCTGGCGCTGCTCGGGCTGTCCCTGATTTATGCCCTGCGTGACCTCATCCCCCCGTTCCTCGTCGCCACGATCATCGCCATGACGCTCGCGCCGGAGATCGACCGGCTGGAGCGGCAGGGGGCCTTCGGCCGGAAGTTCAAGCGTGGCCTGGCGATCGGAGTCATCTACGCCCTCTTCCTGGGCCTCTTCGCCCTGGTGATCAAGGGCCTCACCCTGGTCAGCGTCCAGATGACCAATCTCATCACCCGCTACACGCCCCCCGCCGTCAAATCAGGCAACCCGAAACTGGTAGAAGAGTGGGCCAAAGGCCGGATGCTGCATTATCACGTCCCCGCCGCCATGCAGCCGCCCGTGCTGACCCAGGCACGGCACATCCCCGAACTACTTGGCCACGGTCTGACCCTCCTAGGCAACAGCCTGCCTGCCCTCGCCAGCAATCTCGTCTTCGTCGTCATCGTCCCAATCATCGCCTTCTTCATCCTGCTGGACTTCAACAAGATATTAGGGAAGACGCTGCTGCTGTTCCCGCGCGAGAAGCGGGAGAGCCTACTTGCCGTCGTGACGGACATCATCGCCGTGTTCGGCTCCTACGTCCGGGGCGTGCTGACCGTGATGGCGCTGGACATCTTCGTCATCTTCCTCGTTCTCTGGGCAGCAGGCCTGCGCGATTACGCCCTGACGCTCGCGATCACGGCCGGGCTGCTTTACACCATCCCCTATTTCGGCGCTTTGGTGTCTACGATTTTGATCGGGCTGGTCGCGCTGATCCACGGGCCGGTTGTCGCGGTCGTCGTGACGCTGGCGATGATCTTCATCCACCAGATCGTCTTTGACAACATCATCGCCCCGCGCGTCATCGGCGGCAGCGTCAACCTGCATCCACTCCTGACCCTGCTCTCCCTGATGGCGGGTGGAACACTGTTCGGCATTGGCGGCACACTTCTGGCCGTGCCCATCGCCGCCGCCGCCCAGGTCATCTTAGTCCACCTATTCCCCCAATTCGAGACCGACGTGGTCGCCATTCGCCGGGCCGCCAAGGTGGTCCAGAAGACAATCGCCAAGGACATGGAGCAGGCCAAGCCCGAGGCCCGCAAGGACGGCGACGCACCCGCCCTGAAGCGCGAGGAGGCTGAGGCCCGCGCCGACGCCGAGGCCGCCCACGTCCTGCCCGTCGGCAGTGGAACCGCCCCGTAGGAGCGGCCCTACTGCGAGGAAGAGGCCTTTCCCGTAC
>JAYTRQ010000246.1:0-5937 GCA_043746125.1 Armatimonadota bacterium
GGCGCGGGAAAGCATCGCGCTCCTTCGGAACGAGGGGGCCGCGCTGCCTCTGCCCAAGTCCCTCCCGTCGGTCGCAGTCATCGGGCCGAACGCGGACGATGCGAACGCGCTCCTGGGCAATTACAACGGCGATACGTCCCACGCCGTCACCATTCTGGAAGGCCTCCGAAAGAAACTGGGGCCGGGCGCAGCGGTCGGCTATGCCCAGGGCTGCGACGTTAAGGGTGACTCCCGAGACGGCTTCCCCGCCGCCCTCACCCTGGCGCAGAAGTCGGACGTCGTCATCGCTGTACTGGGCCTGAACCAGTCGGTGGAAGGGGAGGAAGGCGGTGGGGGCGACCGGACGAGCTTGGACCTGCCTGGCCGTCAGGAGGAACTCTTGGAAGCCCTGGTCGCTACAGGCAAGCCCGTCGTCCTGGTGTTGCTCAATGGCAGTGCCCTGTCCCTGAACTGGGCCTCCCGCCACATCCCGGCTATTGTGGAGGCGTGGTATCCGGGCGAGGAGGGTGGCACAGCCGTCGCCGACGTCTTGTTTGGCGACTACAACCCGGCGGGCCGCCTACCCGTGACATTCTACAAGTCCGCCGCCGACCTGCCCGAGTTCACCGACTATGCCATGCGGGCCCGCACGTACCGCTACTTCGAGGGCGCTCCGCTATACCCTTTCGGGTGGGGCCTGAGCTATACCCATTTCGTCTACACCCGCTTGCAAATGCCGACGCACGCCCGGTCCGGCCGGCCCGTCACGATCATGGCGACCGTGCGGAACGCAGGCACACGAGCCGGCGATGAGGTGGTGGAACTGTACCTGCGGCCCTCGCCCGGCGCTCCAACACGCACGACGGGGCCGGGCCAGCCGATGCCGCGCCTGATCCTGGCCGGCTTCCGGCGCCTCCCGCTCGCGCCAGGCCAGAGCCGGACGGTCTCGCTGACGCTCCGCCCGGAGCAGCTTCGTCTGGTCAATGCGCAGGGCGTCCGCACGATCCAGCCCGGCGCGTGGGAGGTCTACATCGGCGGCAGCCAGCCGGACCCAGCCGTCCCTGGTGCGGGTCTCCGGGGCTTGCTGACCGTGCAATAGGGAGTTTCAGGGCCGATGAGCGACGAACTTGAAGAGGACGGTGCCATCACGGCGTTCCGGGGCGACGACTACGGCTTTTTGTCCAGCCTGGCCTGCGCCGTCGTGACGTTCGAGGGCGAGCGGTATCCGAGTCTGGAACACGCCTTCCAGGCGGCAAAGACGCTGGACCCCGTGCTCCGCACCCGGATACGCGCGATCCCCCGCCCCGGCGGGGCGCGGGAGGCTGGCAATACGAAGTGGATGCGCCTGGCGACGCGTCCCGACTGGGACGATGTGAAAGAGGCCGTCCTGCTTCAGTTGGTGCGCCAGAAGTTCGCCCCGCCGAAGTACAGGAAGAGGCTGCTGGCGACGGGGGATCGGGAACTCAGGGGGACGGGCCAGGGGGACCGCGACCTGGGGGAAACCCTGATGCGGGTGCGTGACGAACTGCGAGCGGCAGCGGCCGAGCGCCGGGAGCGACTCCCCCTGGATACGCCCGAAGTCTGGGAGAACGAGCGGTATTGAACAAAGGGCGCTGCGCCAAGGGAGGAGGGCCCGACAAAACGTGGCCGGGAGCAACAGCAGCGCGGACAGCAGCGTGATTGGGGCAAACATGTAGGGGCGCTGCTTGCCGCGCCCGCTCTCTTTACAGTCCCTTAGACCGCCAGGACCGCATCGTAGATCTGGACGCGCTCCCACAGGGGACTGCACTCCTGGATGAACCGCTGGTGGTCGGGATGCTCTTGATAGACATCGTGGGCCGCGCGGTCAGCGAACTCGACCAGGAGCGCGACGCCGTAGGAGTTGTCCACGACCGCTCGCTCCGTCCCTGCGGGCACTCCCACCGAGAGGCGCAGGATGCCGGGGATGCCCGTGAGATGCCGCCGGCACCCCTGAACAAGCTGCTGGGCGGCGTTAGGTCCGCCGCCATCGCGCAGCCAGAAGAAGACGGTGTGATAGAACCCTGCTTGCTGTGACATTGAAGTGAAATCCCTCCGACGACTAGGCGTCAGGCCTATGATACCCCGGCCGCCTCCTCGTCGCCGCTCTCTTGGAGCCACTGCTCGTACGTCTTGCGCGGCAGATCAAAGAGGTCTGTCATCCGTGCGTACCAGCCCCCCCCGTGCATCCGTCCGATCAGGCCCATGGCCTCCGTCCGAACGCGCAGGCTCTCCGGCTCCATGAACTCGTCGCGGACGTGCAGGAAGACGACTTCACCGAGCACGATCTGGTTGTCCCCCACTTCCACGACCGAGGCCAGGCGACATTCCATCTGCACCAGGGACTCCGCGATCCTCGGCGTCTGTACTTTGACGGAAGCGGCCGTCGTCAACTTCGCCGCCGCGAGTTCGCTCACGCCCGCCGGGAAGTCAATGCCGCAGACGTTCATCGCCTCCGCCAGTGACGTGTGCACGAGGCTAATCACGAACTCTCCCGTCCGCTCAATGTTGGCCCGGCTGTCTTTAGGTGTGCCAGGGCCGCGATGTGCGATGCCCAATGCCACCACTGGCGGGCTGCTGCCCATCAGATTGAAGAAGCTGAAAGGGGCTGCGTTCACCTGTCCGTCGAGATTGATGGTCGTGACGAGCGCGATAGGGCGGGGCACGACCACGCTTGCCAGCAGGCGATAGGCGTGGGGCGCGTCCGCGCCCTGAAGGTCGAACTGCATCGAGTGTTTCCTCTCTGGTGGAGAGCTTCCCAGGGAAGAAGCTATTGTGATAGGTTTGCCCCATCCCAGGCGAGTTCAATCTTCCCAGGCAGCCTCAGCTCTCAGAGGCATGGGCCGCAAATCTGTCTCGGCTCTTGAAAATCCCGAGGAGTGGGGGTATAATGCCCGTGCATACACCAAGAATAAGCCTTCTGTGGCTGAAAGCAATGGACATGTAATGTGGCGGCGTAGCTCAGTTGGTTAGAGCGTTCGGTTCATACCCGAAATGTCCGCGGTTCGAGTCCGCGCGCCGCTATTGATGGACCCCGCGTCTCCAAAAGACACGACTTGCAAGGCTCATGCCCGATGATAAACGGGCGTGGGCCTTTTTGCCGTTCACGCTCCCCTGCGGTGGAAGAAAAGGACTAGGGATGAAGACGGTCCCCGGCCTTATGTCTTTGCTCTTCCTCATTCTTGCCTCTCTCCCTCCTGTCTGCCTCATTTTTCATGGCTTCGCCGGGTTTCGGAACGGCCGGTTCGTCGTCAACGACTCCGGGTACATGATCAACGCCGCCGCTGATGACTTCCACTTTACATGCACCAAGCTGGTAGGGGACGGCCAGATCGTCGCCCGCGTCGCTGCCCAGACCCCGGTCGGGAACGGCCTGGCGATGGCCGGGGTGACGATTCGGGAGACCCTGGCCGCCGGTTCGCCCAATGTCGCCCTGTGCCTCTCCCTAGCCCAAAAGGTCTGGTGCTGCGTGCGGTCCGTCGCCGGCCACGGCGTCAGCGATCGCTCTCCGTTCCCCGGCAGCACTTCCTGTGTGAAGATCGTGTGGTCAGGGGCCGTCTTCACGTCGTAAACCTCCGCCGATGGCGCGGTTTGGACGAAGGTGGATGCCCTGGCCCCCGATATGGCCCCAGCGCTCTTCGTGGGCCTGAGCTTCGCCAGATACGAGAACGGTGGCACGATGCACAAGACCACTTTTGATCACGTGAGCGTCACGGCTGCGCCTCGCCGGGCGCGAGTGGGCGGAGCGGTCTTTGCTGGGTCGTGACGGGCTGGGTATGGAAAGTCGGGGCGCTCATCTGCACGACGTTGATCTCGCCGTCCTCCTCCAGAACGGCGAACTTGACGTCCGACACGCCCAGGCAGTCGCGCTCATGGATGGCCTCGTCCACGTCCGTCTTTGTCAGCCCTGCCCGGTGCAGGTGCTCCTCCACGTACTCTCCGTAATGGACCAGCAGCAGCGGGCCGCCACCCAGCAGGTGCCGCAGGCGCTTGGAGCGGTAGAACGCGAACGCGAACAGCCGGTCTGCCAGGAACAGAGTCCCAGCCGAGACGAAGCCGGCCGGAAGCGAGACGTTGCCGCCGATCAAGGCCGTCTCGACCGCGCTGCCCATCACGATGATGACCACTAGGTCTACGACCGTGAGCTGGCCCAACTGACGCCGGCCGCCCAGGCGGAAGCTCAGCACCAAAAAAACGTAAATCACGCAGGTATACAGGGCGACGAGGGGTAATGTCTTGACGTAATCCGGCATGGCTGGCGTACTCTCTTGACTAACTGACTGAACTGATGTTGCGCAGGGCCTCTACCGGGCATTGAAATGCCCGTCTCGGAAGCCTGCGGCTGACCGTCCAGGGGACGGAAGAACGGACCCGCTTTTTAATCTTCCGTCCCCTGGACGGTCGGCGAAGCCTGCTAGACGGGTACTTTAGTGCCCGGTCTTCAATGCCCGATTGAGGCTCGCGCGTAACATCAGTGACCTAAGATCGTTGGAGGCTGATACTATGGGTCACTGGCTCTCAGACGTTTTTACGCACCCCGATCCGCTGGGCCTGCTCATTATCGTAGGAAAGACGGCTGCGGTCTATCTGTTCCTCGTGCTGGGCCTGCGCCTCCTGGGCAAGCGCGAGTTGGGGCAGATGACCGTGTACGACCTGGTCCTCATCATCGTCCTGGCGAACTCCGTGCAGAACGCGATGGTCGGTGACGACACGACCCTTGCGGGGGGCCTGGTGGCCGGCACGACGCTTTTGATCCTCAATCGCCTCCTCAGCCTCGTCCTGTTCCGGTCCCGGAGGATCGCACGGGTTTTGATCGGGGATCCCCTGCTGATTGTCAACGACGGCCGTATGATCCCCGATCACATGCGGAAAGAAGGCGTCACACGTGAGCAGATCCTGGCGGCCTTGCGGGAGCACGGCATGACCCGGATCGAGGACGCCCAGATGTGCGTGCTGGAAGTGGACGGGACGATCAGCGTGGTCCCGCGTGGAACCAACGTCCTGCGCTCACACCACCATTTCCGCGCCCTGCGCCTGTCTTAATAGGGGACCGCATGTGACACACGGCTTTTCGCCCGCCTTTCTGTACTTCCTCAGCCTGCTCGCCGCCCGCACGGCCATCATTTTCGTGGCCGTCGTCGTGGGCCTGCGTCTGATGGGGAAGCGGCAGATCGGCGTGATGAACGTCTACGACCTGGCCCTCATCATGGCCCTCGCGAACGGCGTCCAGAACGCCATGACGGCGGGCAAGGGCGACCTCTCGGTCGGCCTGGTCTGCGCGGGGACGCTTCTGCTGATCGGCCGCCTCCTGGTCTCCGTCTTCCTGCGCCTGCCCCGCTTGGAGCAGGCCGTCTGCGGGTCGCCCACCGTGCTGGTCAACGATGGCCAGGTCCTCGCGGCGCGGATGCGCCGGGAGGGCGTCACGGAGGAGCAGCTTCTGGCTGCCCTGCGCCGGCATGGCCTGACGACGCCCAAGCAAGCTAGACTCGCGGTGCTGGAGGTGGACGGCACCTTGAGCATTGTCCCAGTCGTGGGAGAAGAGGCTGAGGGAGAAGAGAAAGAGGATACTATACATACCTCCGGCCTTGCTCCCCCGGATTGAAATCCAGGGGGCGTTGTTGCATAAACCGGTGAGGCCCCTCTGCGGCGCTCAACCGGCACTGGAAGTGCCGGTCTACAAGGAGGAAGTGCCTCCGGCACTCAAGGTCTCGCAGCCCCGGAGGGGCTTTCTCCGAGTAGACCGGTGTTTTAACACCGGGTTCGGGGAACGGTGAGCGGGCGACTGCATTTATGCAACAACGCCAATCCAGGGCGTGATTCTGGACAGGACGCTATGCCCTGAAGTGATCCAGCAGCCCCGCCTCCGACTCCGCCGCCCAGATCTCGTCGAACAGTGCCTGCGTGTCTTCCAAAGACAGTACGGCCCGCGTCAGCGGGTCC
>JAYTRQ010000247.1:0-5922 GCA_043746125.1 Armatimonadota bacterium
TCCGCGAAGCGGGGGTTTCTGGCGTCCTCGCCGGTTAGCCGTGCGTTTCAACGCATGGACGCTGAATTATGCAACAACGCCGTTGAGAACTGCCCGCTCGGGGAGCGTCCTTCGGACGGCGGAGAAGGCCCTGTACCCCCCGGGCGCTTGCCTCTGAGCTTGAGGCATTAGAGCCAATGGGCTAAAGCCCTTCGCTGTGTAGCGCAGACGCCGACTGACCGCTTCGCGGGCAGAAGACTAAGATAGGAGAGTCCCTCACAGGTCCTGATCTTGTCCCCGCGCTCCTAGTCGCTTCGCTCCATAGCGGAGTGAAAAGCGGTGACTCGGCCGTAGGCCACAAAGCGAAGGAGTTCACTCCATTGCTGCGCCGCCCCGCTCCTGTCGCCCTGTCCTCTGACAGGATGCAGTGGCAGACTTGCCAATCAGGCTTTTCAAAGACACGTCAAAAACTCGATTTGTGTGTTGTTGCCATCAAAAGCGAATGCCATTTCCACGGAATGGATCCCAACTGCGTTTAATAGACCTCTAACCCTACGGCTTCCAAGGCATCATGCGTTGCGGCTTTGTCAGCTTCGGTCTCAGCCACTGAGATGTCTTCCAACGGCGGCAGGTCTTCCAGCGTGTGCAGGCCAAAGTAATGCAAAAAGTCCGGCGTCGTGCCGTAGAGGATGGGGCGGCCCGCCACTTCTTTCCGCCCCGTCTCCTGCACCAGCCCCCGCTCCGTCAGCGTCTTCAAGACAGCGTCTGCATTGACGCCACGGACGGCCTCGATTTCCGCCTGAGTCACCGGCTGCTGGTAAGCGATGATCGCCACCGTCTCCAGCGCAGGCTTGGACAGGCGCGACTTCTGACCCGGCGCGGCCAGTAGGCGGGCGAGGCCGGGCGCAAGGGCCGGGCGGGTCGCCATCTGATAGCCCCCCGCGATACGGACGACGTGCAGGCCGGAATTGATCCGCCGCGCGTAGGCATTCGCCATGTCTTCCAGGACCTCTTCGACGGCGGCAGCTTCTACGCCCAGCAGCCGCGCCGCCTCGGCGGGCTGAACCGGCTCCGTAGACACGAATAGGTAGGCCTCCAGCAGCGGCGGCAGGTCCGCCTCGGCGTAAGGAACAGTGGGTTCAGCCAAAACCGTCCCCCCGTGCGAACACTTGTATCTGTCCCAGCAGCGCATTCTGCATCGCTTCGACTCGGCCCTGGCGGAGCAGTTCCAAGAGAGCAAGAAATGTCATCACCACTTCCAGCCGCACCAGGGGCAGAGGGAAACACTCCTCAAACAAGATGCCGGCGGCCCCACCCCGCTGTACTTTCCGCCAAAGCGACGCCATCGCCAGCCGCAGGGTGATCTTCTGGCGGCGAACGCTCGTCACGGCCTGTCCGCCGTCGTCACCGACCTCTGCCAACAGGCGGTGGAGCGCTCGGAGCAGGATGGCGGCGTTTAGCTCTCCGAATCCCACCGGCAGCTCATAGGCATCCCCGTAGGAGGCTTCTCCCCGGAAGAACAGCGCGCGCCGGTCATCTTCCCAGCCACTCAAGGTCTCGACGAAGGCTTTAAACCGCTGATAATCTTCAAGCCGTTGGATCAACTGAAGGCGCGGGTCCTCGCCTTCCTCGGCCTCTTCGGCACGAGGCGGCTTGGGCAGGAGCATCCGGCTCTTGATCTCCAGCAGCGTAGCTGCCATCAACAGGAACTCACCTGCCACGTTTAGGTTCATCGCCTCCATCGCGCGCAGGTAGGCCAGATAGTAGTCCGTCACTTGAACAATGGGGATGTCGGCGATCTCGATCCGGTGCTCACGGATCAGATGCAGAAGCAGGTCGAGCGGCCCTTCAAATGCCGTGAGGGTGACGGGAGGCAGTGCAGGCGCGGCGGAGACGGGCATAGCCTATCTTACAGCCCGGCATGCGTGTTTGTCAAGCCCTGTGCTCGAAGGCATTGACGCTAACTGACCGTTAAGTTGTTGAAAAACCCGTGTCTGTTAAGGTACAACGATGCAGGAAAAGCAGCGAGTTACGTCGTATCCATTACCACCAAAGCATTGGGATGCAGCAGAGTCCGCCGCACGGCAGCCTCTGTTCATCGCCAATCCCCACATCCACAGGAGGATACGATGATTTTGCGAAAACGAACCCCTTTCTTTGCCGGGCTGCTCGCCTGTGCGCTTTTGGCGGGATGCCACTCGGACAAAGAAGATGGCAGCGGCACGACGACCACCCAAGGTACAACAGGCGGCAACACCGGCAGTAGTGCCGGGGCGACTCAACTCGCCTTCGTCACCAATAACCCCTCGGACTACTGGACCATCTGCCACAAGGGCTGCGATGCGGCGGCGAAGGACCTCGGAGTCGCCGTCCAGTTCGTCATGCCCGCTGACGGCACGGCCGCCACGCAGAAGCAGGACGTGGATGATCTGCTTGCAAAGGGCGTCAAGGGGATTGCCATCAGCCCCGTAGACCCAGCGAACGAGACCCCTTATCTCAACACGGTCGCCGCGAAGACTCAACTGATTACCTCCGACAGCGACGCCGCCACAAGCAATCGGCTGTGCTACATCGGCACAGACAACCATGCGGCCGGCGTCATGGCCGGTGGCCTGATTAAAGAAGCGCTGCCGCAGGGAGGCAAGATCATACTATTCGTCGGCAAGAAAGACGCTCAGAACGCGCACGACCGCGAGACAGGCATTCGGGACGCGATCAAGGGGACACAGATCCAGATATTGGACGTCCGCACGGACGATGCCGACCATGCGCGCGCCAAGCAGAACGCCGCCGACGCCCTGACCAGCACGCCGGACCTCGCTGGCATGGTCGGATTGTGGAGCTACAACGGCCCGGCCATCGCTGACGCCGTCCAGAAGGCCGGCAAGGTCGGCAAGGTAAAAGTCATCTGTTTCGACGCCGATCCCGGAACCCCCGAAGGCATCAAAAATGGAACCATCTATGGAACCGTTGTTCAGGACCCTTACACGTTCGGATACAATTCTGTCAAGTTGCTCTCTCAGCTTGCCAAAGGCGACAAAAGCGCAATCCCAGCCAACAAGCTGATGATCGTCCCCAATGAGGCCATTAAGAGCGGAAATCTGGACGCTTATCTCGCGGTGCAGAAGAAGAAAATGGGCGCCTGATCATGAAGGATTTGATGGAGGGTTCGCCTGAGACTCCACCTCTGCTGGAGATGACGGGCATCAGCAAGCACTTCGCCGGCGTCCACGCCCTCAAAGGCGTCAGCCTTTCCGTCTGGCCCGGCGAAGTCGTCGCCTTGATCGGGGAAAACGGTGCGGGCAAGTCTACGCTGATGAAGATCCTGGGAGGCGTCCATCAGCCGGATGGGGGCGAGATCCGCGTGAACGGGCAGACCGTCGCTATCGACGGCGTCAAGGACGCCGCCCGTGCCGGCATCGGGTTCATCCACCAGGAATTAAACGTGCTGGACAACGTGGACGTCGCCGGCAACGTCTTCCTGGGCCGGGAGCCGACCTTTGGCGGCCCGCTCCGCCTCATAGATCGCGCGAAGATGCTCCGCGAGACGCAGCCGTACCTGGAGAGGCTCGGCCTGAGCGTATCCGGCAGTACGCTGCTGTGCCAGCTCTCGCTGGCACAGCAGCAGATGGTCGAGATCGCCAAGGCCCTGTCGCTCCAGTCCCGCCTCATCATCATGGACGAGCCGACATCCTCGCTCACCCTGACCGAGACCGAGCGGCTGATTCAGGTCGTCAAAGACCTGAGAGCGGAAGGTGTCAGCATCATCTACATCTCACACAGACTCGGCGAAGTCAAGGAAATGTCTAACCGCGTGGTTGGCCTCCGGGATGGACAGAATGCCGGCGGGCTATCCCGCGACGAGATCACCCATGACCGCATGGTCAGCCTCATGGTCGGGCGTGACTTGGAGAAGTTCCAGTCGCCCGCCGACCCTACGCCTAAGGCCACCCGCTTCGCCGTTCGAGGGCTGCGGACCCGGCGCTACCCCGACCAGGCAGTGGACTTCGAGATCGGGGCGGGCGAGATTTTAGGAATGGCTGGCCTCGTCGGCGCGGGCCGGTCCGAAGTCGCCCAGGCGATCTTTGGCGTGGACCCCGCCCTGGCCGGGACGCTGACGCTGGACGGCCAAACCGTCCAAGTCCGGTCGCCGCGAGACGCCATCCGCCAGGGCATCTATCTCGCGCCCGAAGACCGCCGCCGGTCAGGCGTGATCGTTGACATGACCATCCGCGACAACGTCACCATGCCCTCACTGGGCCGATACGCGCCGGGCGGATTGATCCAGCAGGGACGTGAGACGGCGGCGGCGGTCGAGGCCACTCGTGCGCTCCGAGTGAAGGCGCCTTCCGTCGAGTTCCTGACCCGGAACCTCTCGGGCGGGAACCAGCAGAAAGTCGTCCTCGCCAAGTGGCTCTCACTCTCCCCGAAGGTGATGATCTTCGACGAGCCGACGCGCGGCATTGACGTCGGCGCTAAGGCCGAGATCTATGAACTGATGCGTGGCCTGGCCCGAGACGGAGTCGCCATCCTGATGATCAGCAGCGACATGGAGGAAGTGCTGGGCCAGAGTGACCGCGTCGCCGTTATGCACGAAGGCCGCATCACCGGCTTCCTCCCACGCGCCCAGGCCAACGAAGAATCCGTGATGCGGCTCGCCGTCGGACAGACGGCAGGAACACCCAATGATTGAACAAGACGCTCCCCCGCCCAGCGCCCAAGACGCGCCACGCCTTGCTGGACGGCCCGAAGGCCCACACCTCCGAATTGGGAACGCAAGCAAAGAACTGGGCATCTTCGTCCTGCTCCTCGTGCTTTGCATCTTCGTCAGCGTCATGTCCCATGGGACGTTCCTGAGCGCGGCGAACCTCCAGAATACGTCACAATTGATCGGCCTGTACGGCATCTTTTCCATCGGCCTGGGCATCGTGATCATTACGGGCGGCATAGACCTCACAGTCGGCTCCATGTTCGCCCTTTTGGGCGTGCTGCTCTCGATGATGCTGACCGAATGGCACTGGCCGTGGCCGATCGCCGTGCTGGCGATCCTGGCGGGCGGGTCACTCCTCGGAATGTTTCATGGCTTTCTCATCACGAAGGTCAACTTGCAGCCGTTCATCGTGACGCTGTGTGGCCTGCTGTTCTATCGGGGCATCGCGCGGTTCATTGCCGGAGACAACACCAAGGGCTTCGGCGATGCCGCAGGCTTTCAGCAGCTCCAAGTGCTGGCCTCCGGGAACGTCGGTGTCAGTGTCAAGCACTACTCGGTGTTGTCCCTGCACCATGTCCCTCTCCCTACCATGGCTCTCGTCCCGATCGGCGTGCCGATCCCCTTCCTGATCCTGATCGTGATCGCCGTCATCATGGGCATCGTCCTGCACCGGTCGGTCTACGGGCGCTACCTCTACGCCGTCGGGCGCAATGAGGAGGCGGCCCGTTATTCGGGCGTCAACTCCCAGCGCGTCATTGCCAGCGCTTATGTGATCTCGGGCCTGCTTGCCGGCGTGGCCTCTATCCTGATCGCGTTCTACACGAACTCAATCTCACCCTCCTCGCACGGCAATTCCTACGAGCTGTATGGGATCGCGGCAGCTGTGCTTGGCGGCTGCTCGCTCCGGGGCGGCGAAGGGTCCATCATCGGCATTCTTTTAGGGGCCGCCTTGCTCCAGGTACTTCGTAACCTGGTCAATCTCGTCAGCATCGGCGGCCACCCGATTTCAAGTTCGCTGGAGCTTGCCATCGTCGGGGCCGTGATCCTGCTTGGCGTCACCACCGACGAATTAATCAAGCGGCGTGGGGCCAATCGCGTTCGATAGACATACGCGGCGGCAAAGTCTGCCTTTGTCAAGCGCCCGTCTTGTTCTTCTTGGACAAGACGGGCGCGTTTTTCTTCAAGAGACACACAAATGAGCCTGATACGACTGAACGACGTCACGATGAAGT
>JAYTRQ010000248.1:0-1819 GCA_043746125.1 Armatimonadota bacterium
TGGTTGCGCCACGCGGCCGAGAGCCGCCGGTTTTTTGATAACTTCGGGACGAACGAGAAGCGGCAGCTCCTCAAGCGCCTCTCCGAGGTGGAGACCTTCGAGCGGTTCTTGCACCAGACTTTCGTCGGCGCGAAGCGGTTCTCCATTGAGGGCGTGGATATCCTCGTGCCGATGCTGGACCGGATCATCCACGAAGCGGCTCTGGCCCATACGCATGAAATGGTCATCGGTATGGCCCACCGGGGACGGTTGAACGTCCTGACGCATATCCTGGGTAAGCCCTACGCGACCATCCTGCAGGAGTTCCAGTCGGCTAAACAGGACGAAAGCGCGTCCGTGGCCGGCACCGGCTCCCAGGGCTATTCGGGCGACGTCAAGTACCACATGGGGGCACGGCGAGACTACTCGGACAACGGCATCGAGGAGATGCCGATCACCCTGACCCCAAACCCGAGCCACCTGGAGTTTGTGGACCCTGTCGTCGAGGGCCGGGCGCGGGCCGCACAGGACCAGCGCAAAAACCGCGGGGCACCTGAGCAGGACGCGACGGCGTCGCTGGCAATTTTAATCCACGGTGACGCCGCCTTCCCCGGCCAAGGCATCGTACCGGAGACGCTGAACCTGTCCCGCCTGCCCGGCTATTCGGTCGGCGGTACGCTTCATATTATCACGAACAACCAAATCGGGTTCACGACTGATATGGTGGACTCGCGTTCGACGCTCTACGCCAGTGACCTGGCGAAAGGGTTCGAGATCCCCATCGTCCATGTGAACGCCGACGACGCCGAAGCGTGCATCGCCGCGACGCGGATGGCGTTCGCCTACAGGGAGAAGTTCGGCAAGGACTTTCTGATTGACCTCGTCGGCTACCGCCGCTGGGGGCACAACGAGGGTGAGGAGCCTGCGTACACACAGCCGCGCATCTACGAGGTCGTCAAGACCCACCCGACAGTCCGCGCGGTGTGGGCCAAAACGCTGGAAAATCAGGACGTCGTAACGGCCGGCGAGGTCCAAGCAATGGTGGCCGAGGTGACGGCTCGCCTGCAAGAAGCACGGACGACACCTTCAGGCAAGGGCTTAGGAAAAGGTGCTGCGTCCCAGGAAAAGTCCGCCGAGCTGCCCAAAGAGGTTCGGACTGCCGTATCCGCCGGGACGTTGACGGCGCTGAACGAGGCCCTACTGGCCCGGCCCGAAGGGTTCACGGCGAACCCCAAGCTAGAACGGCTGGTCTTCGGGCCTCGTCGGGCGGCTCTGGAGACGCCCAATGCGATCCGCTGGGCGCACGCCGAGGCGCTGGCCTTCGCCTCCATCCTGGCCGACGGGACTCCGATCCGCTTGTCGGGCCAGGACTCCGAGCCGGGTACGTTCAGCCAGCGGCACCTCGTCCTGCACGACCCAACGACTGGCAAAGTCTTCTGCCCGCACCAGGCTCTGCCCGACGCGCGGGCATCGTTCGCGGTCTACAACAGCCCACTGTCGGAGAACGCCGTCTTGGGCTTCGAGTACGGCTACTCCATGCACGCGACCGGCTGCTTGGTGCTTTGGGAGGCGCAGTTTGGGGACTTCAGCAACGGCGCCCAAGTCATTATTGACCAGTTCCTGACGTCCGGCAACTCCAAGTGGCAGCAGACGCCTTCCCTCGTCCTACTCCTGCCGCACGGGTACGAAGGCCAGGGGTCAGAGCATTCCAGCGCCCGCCTCGAACGATACTTGCAGCTCGCCGCGAACGACAACGTCCGGGTCGCGTACTGCTCTACGGCCGCCCAGTATTTCCACGTACTCCGCCGTCAGGCAGCCCTGCTGTGGGACGCCCCCCGCC
>JAYTRQ010000249.1:0-1818 GCA_043746125.1 Armatimonadota bacterium
GGCGAGCGGCCGGGAGACCAGTTTCCCTTGGTCGTCGAGCACCGCCAGCCGCATGGCGCACAGGCGGGTGTTCACCTCTGCCTCGTCGTCCTCATCCTCCTTAGCTGGATTGCGTTGCCGGGAGAAGGCGCCGAAATTCACAGCCTCAAGGAGCGCGTCGCCCCCCCCGCCCCGCGCCCGCGCCTCCTCCAGCAGGGCGCTGGCTGGCGCATCGAAACGCGCCAGGAACCCTTCCAGCGTGCTGATCGTGCTATCCGTGTTAGTCGTCAACTCCATGTGTTTGTCCCTCTCAGGGCCGTTACGCCATAAATGGCTTCAGGAAGTCGGCCGCCATCTTCGGCGCGTCGGCCCCCTCCGAAGCACGCACGGGCCCCACCCGGCGCCCTCCATCAGACGTTCGGAAGTGGATGACCGGCCTGAGTGTTGGCCCAGCCGCGTCAGGCGTCCCCTCCCCAGGAGCGATTCCATACCAGGGCGACCCGCTCGAATGCAGGGTCTTCCAGTTCTCGCTCTGGACCGCGTGGGTGGCGCTGCCGCAGAGGGCTGCGCGCAGAATCGCGGCTGGCTTCAGACCCGGCTTGTAGGGAGTACCGTTTTGTCTCATCCGGTGCGGCTCGACGTACATGTGAAGTGCGCACCGTGGCCGGGTCATGGCGACGTACAGCAGGCATAGCATCCCGGTCAGTCCCTCGGCCTCGGCGACCTGAGCCGCCGCGAGCAGTTCGGGGGCGAGTCTCTGCAGTGTTCCATTTGGCCAGGCATAGACTGCCTCGATCGGCGACTTCCCCTCGGAAATCTCTTTGACGCTCGCTCGCTTGACAAGGCAGACCTTGTCGGACGCGCGGGTCTTCCATTCCAGATCGGGCAGGAACACCACATCAAACTCTAGCCCCTTGGCCCGGTTGATAGTCATGACGCGCACGAGCGCAGTTCCGGGGTTTTCGACGCTGCTCTCGCGGACGGCACGGACGAACTCGGCCGGCCGCATCGGCGGAAGTGCGTCAAATCCGGCGGCGACCTCCAACACCTGCTCGAGCCTTCGGGACGTTCGGTCCACGCCGTAGGGAGTGAGGAGCGACGCCCAGCAGGCAAGCACGCCCGCGTACCCCTCGAAAAGGATCCGGCGACGGATAGTGGCAGAGACTTGGGCGACTCGCGCGGCGTCTGCACAATCCGCAGGCCCGAGAGCAAGGCTGCTACTCAGGGGTGAATTGGCGACGTGGTAGGCCGCCGCCGAATGGCCGGGGTGGTCGGCGAGGAGCAGCCCGGACAGTAGCAGTTCCACGGCGGGATCGTCGCTGACTTTGCCGATCCCTTCACTGCTCACGGGCACGTCATTCCTCCGTAGGAGGTCAGTCATCTGCGCAAGCGTTTTATTGGTACGTACCAGCACCCCGATTGACTTGCGCGCATCAACCAACTTTTTCGCCTCTTCCGCGATCCGCACGGCGCATTGGTTGAGGTGATAGGACGCGCCCGCGGTGCCCCAGTCCTCGCCGTCGTCCTCCGGGTCCTCGCCGTCGTCCTCCGGGTCCTGGTCCCCATCGTCTATCTGCGCACCCTGATCCGGCGATACGGGCGAGACGCACAGCTCGACGAGCCCTGGGAGTGTCCTCGCGGCTTCGTGTCGCTTGAAGTATGCCGCCCAATGCGTAGCCGTCTGCCTGTTGCGGGCATTCTTCGCGTTGTCCGCGTCCGCCTTTGCGTCGGTGCCCGCCACCGCCCCAAACACTTCATTCTCTGCCACCGCCCCAAACACGTCATTGACGACCGTTAGCACGACCTCCGAAGACCGGTAACTTTTCTCGAGGGTTTCCT
>JAYTRQ010000250.1:0-1813 GCA_043746125.1 Armatimonadota bacterium
CCCGGCCCTGTCTCTAGTTCCTCACCCCTTCCGCCGATAATCACGGCAGAGACCTGTGGGATGCGCCCTGAGCACCCCGCGACAAGTGAGGAATCGCCGTGCCGACACTCGTGGAAACCAAACTGAAGCAGGAGCGCCTACTCCGCATCATTGAGGACGAGCTGCAAGACCTGCCGCCCCTGCCCGCCGTGATCGTCCGCGTCATGCAGACGGTCAACGACCCCAATACGTCCGCTGCTGACCTGAACCGGCTCATCGCCGCTGACCAGGCACTGGCGTCCAAGGTCCTGCGCCTTGTCAACTCCTCCTACTACGGCTTCCCGCGCAAGATCTCGACGATCACCAACGCCGTCGTCATTCTCGGCTTCAACACCGTCCGAAACCTGACCACGTCGCTCGGCGTCTTCAATGCCTTCGACACCAGGGGCCAGAAGACCGCCCTAAACCGTGACGACTTCTGGGTGCACTCTATCGGCGTCGCCGTCGCGGCCGGCGTCATTGCCCGGCGCAAGGGCATCGGCTCAAAGTCGGTTGAGGAGGTTTTCATCGGTGGCCTGATGCACGACATCGGCAAGCTGTTCCTGGACCAGTATTTCCCCGACCAGTACGCCATCGCCATCAAGCTCGCCTCTGCCGCCCGCATCTCCATCTGGGAGGCTGAGAAGACCGCCTTGGGCGTCGGCCATGCTCTTGTCGGCAAGCGGATCGCCGAGAAGTGGAATCTGCCGCACTCGCTGACTTCGATGATCACCCTGCATCACCAGCCAGTCTTCGCCAAAGAACACTTTGAGATCACTGCCTGCATCCAGGCCGCCGACCACCTTGCCCGCAAGATGGGCCTGGGCAACGCTGGGGATCCCCTGATCCCAGCCCTCGCCCCAGAAGTGGAAAAATGGCTGGCCTTCACGCCGCCCCTCTGGGAGGCCGTCGAGACCGACACCTGCCGCAAGTTCGACGAGTCCAAAGAGTTCCTGAGCGTCCTCTAACGGCGTTTCCGCCTGGGGATGGGGCGTTGCTTGCTGCGCCTTCCTGCCTCGCCATCACCCATCTCCGCGCCAAAAAGCCGCCCCTGGCAGATGCCAGGGGCGGCTTTCGTATTTCCAACTGACCACCTTGTACTACACGTCGTTCGTTGGTGCGTTCAGTCCGCCGCCCGGTGCCTGTGCCCCACCAGCCACGCCTTCTATGTGGTACGCTTTGCCCTCGCGAACCATCAGGTAGACCGCCTTGACCGTCACGCCGTCCTGCCCGGTCACGGACGCCTGAATGGCGAGATGCGTTCCGGTTGTGTCGCACTTAGCCGTCCCAAACTGCACGCTCTTGGAGTGGGCGAACTCCGGGTACGTCCGCACCATCATGGCCCGGAAAGCGTCCGTGGAAGGGAAGTTGTGCCGTAGCCCAGTGCTCTGGTAGCCGACCGCCGTCTTGTAGTCGTCCTTGCGGAACGCCTTGAGTTGCGCCTGGATGGAGTCGATCGCCGCCGTCCGCTCGGCGGTCTTGGCCGCCCGCATCGGTGCGGCGTCGGGACTCTGCCCCCATGAGGGTAGGGCGATGGAGAAGGCGGCCAGAGCCGCGAGAGCGATGGGGAAGAGGGGACGAACGTTTTTCATGGACGCGCCTGTTCTAAAGCGTCCGGCGGTCGCGGGGCGCACCTCCCGACTGAGGGCGCGGAGCAGGGCCGGTTTTCCTTAAATTCAATTTACCCGGAATCGGAACGGCATAATCTACCGGGGCCATTCAGTTTTTGCCTCTTAGTCCCCCCTTCTGGGGGAGTCGGATCCTATCTGGTCGGATCCTATCCCTGGCCCGTTCA
>JAYTRQ010000251.1:0-1813 GCA_043746125.1 Armatimonadota bacterium
TACTACCGCATCACGGTCATAGACGCCGACACGGGACGCGGCGTGCCGCTGGTCGAGCTGAAGACCGTGAGCGCGGAGCGGTTTAACACTGACAGCAACGGCATCGTGGCAGTCAATGAGCCGGATCTGATGGGGCAGACGGTCTGGTTTTCGGTGAAGAGCCACGGCTACGAGTACCCGGCCGACGGCTTCGGCAGCCGAGGTGTGGCCCTTCCCGTCAAAGCCGGTGGGCGGGCGCAGATCAAGCTCAAGCGCGTCAACGTCGCCGAGCGGCTGTACCGGACGACCGGCGCGGGAATCTATCGGGATAGCGTCCTGGTCGGGCAGCCGGTTCCTATCGCACACCCGCTGATGGACGGCCTGGTCGTGGGGCAGGACACGGTGATGGCGACACCCTACAAGGGCAAACTCTACTGGTTCTTTGGCGACACGAACCGGCCTGGCTACCTGCTCGGACAGTTCGCGACGTCCGGCGCGACTTCGCTTTTGCCCGGTGCGGGCGGCCTGAACCCCGACAAGGGGGTGGACCTGACGTATTGGGTGGATGGAGACGGATTCAGTAAGAAGATGCTGCCTCTGCCTGGCGCGGGCGGGCCAGTCTGGGTCGGCGGCGTCTTCACGCTCAAGGAAAGGGGCGGCGGGGAGAGCCTCTACACCCATTACAGTCACCTAGACGGGGACGGGAAACTGGCGGAACAGGGGCTGGCGGTCTTTAATGACGCCAAGTCGCTGTTTGAGTCAGTCTGCACGTTCGCAAACGACGCGCCACTGTATCCCGACGGGCAGCCGTTCCACATCATCGTGGCCGGCGAGCCGTACCTCTACTGCCAGTCCAAGTCGCTGCAAGCCTCTCCCCTCGTCCGGGTGCCCGCTGACCGGGCGCACGTCACCGACCCGCGTGCCTACGAGGGGTTCACCTGCCTGGCGCCCGGCGCACGCGAGGCGGGCGCGGATACGCGGCTGGAGCGTGGAAAAGATGGCAAGCTGGTCTACGCTTGGAAGTCCGACACGGCCGTGCTGGGCGACGACGCGCAGGAGGCGCTCATCAAGGCGGGGAAGATGAAGCCCGAGGAGGCGCTATCGCAGCTGCGCGACATTGAGACCGATGCGCCGATCCACTCCCACGGCGGCTCGGTCTACTGGAACGTCTACCGCAAGCGCTGGGTGATGATTAGCGGCCAGGCGTCCGGCACGACCTCTTATTTAGGCGAGTTGTGGTTCGCTGAGGCGGACACGCCGGTCGGGCCGTGGGTGTACGCCCGGAAGATCGTCACGCATGACCATTACACGTTCTACAACCCGACTCAGCACCCGTTCCTCGACCAGGACGGGGGGCGGCTGATCTACTTCGAGGGAACCTACACAGACACTTATTCGGGCAACGCCGACATCACGCCGCGCTACAACTACAACCAGATCATGTACCGGCTAGCTTTGGACGACCCGCGCCTGTCCTTGCCTGTCCCCATCTACGCGCTGGCGGGGCCGGACGGCTACGGCCTGCGCGAGACGGTAAACGCCCGGCGCGAGTGGGGCCGGGTGCGGGGCGTGCCGTTCTTTGCTATCCCGCCGAGCCGCCCTCATGTCGGGCTGGTGCCTCTCCCCACCTTGGACGGCGGCTCTCCTGCCTTCTATGCGTTGCCGCCGACGATCGGAGAAAAGGCGTCGCCGACTACCGTGCCGCTGTATCAAGTCAGAGACGCTCAGACTGGGGCATTTTCGTACTCTACCGGCCCGAGTACGCTTCCGCCGGTCGGCCGCGTCTGGCGCAACCCTTCCACAGCTCTGGCCCTGGACACGACAGCGGAGCCGG
>JAYTRQ010000252.1:0-1812 GCA_043746125.1 Armatimonadota bacterium
CGATGGTCACTTCCAGGCCGTACTTCTCGCCGTAGACGGCGCAGAATAGTTCCGCCAGCCGCTTTCCCTCGCCGTACGCCGACCCGGCGCGGGCGCAGTTGGGCGCCCCCAAGTAGTCTTCCGGCACGTGCCCCAAGTCCGGCGGCTGTGTCCCGTACACCGCGCCGGAACTCGTCAGGAGGAAACGGGTCGCGCCACACGTACGGGCGAACTCCAGCGTCCGCCGCGTCCCCTCCGTAATGGTCTCGATCATGCCCAAAGGGTCTGCCAGGTTCAGCGCGGCGCTGGCCTCGGTCGCGCCGTGAACGACGTGCGAGAACTTCCCGGAGGGCGGCGCAAACGAACGGACGTCCCCCTGATAGAGCTTGATGGCCGCGTGGGTGGACAGGTGCGGGTGCTTGGCCGCAAAGGCATCGGGATCGCGCGTCAGCACGAGCGCCTCCGCGCCCAAGCCCAGGCGGTCGTTGGCCCAGGCAAAGCTCTCCAAAAGCCAGCAGCCGAAAAACCCCGTGCCGCCCGTAATGAACAGGCGCCGGCCGCGCAGGTCTTCCCACAGCGGGGCCGTGTGCGCCAGTACGTGGTCCAAATCGGCGGCCAGTGGGTTCGGAGTCATGGCCGGGGCGTCTGTGCAAAGTCGTGCAGGACTTCAAGGACGTAGTCTTTGTGGGCGTCCGACAGGCCCGGATAGACGCCGACCCAGAAGACCTGATTCATCACGAAATCCGTATTTTTGAGATCACCGATCTTCCGGTGCTGGATATTCGCGTAGGCGGGCTGTTTCAGCAGGTTGCCTGCGAATAGCAGCCGCGTCCCGATCTTCTTCGAGTCCAGGTGACGCACGACTTCGTCCCTCGTGAACGGGGCATCTTCGCGCACGGCGATGGGGAACCCGAACCACGACGGCTCCGAGTTAGGCGTCGCCTGCGGCAGTATCAGAGTGTCCTGCAGATCCTGCATTCCCTCGTACAGATAGCTGAAGTTGCGCCGCCGGGCCGCGATAAACTCCGGCAGCTTTTTGAGCTGCGAGACACCCACCGCCGCCTGCATGTCGGTGACTTTCAGGTTGTAGCCGATGTGCGAGTAGGTGTACTTGTGGTCATAGCCGCAGGGCAGGTCGCCCAACTGCCATGCATAGCGCTTGCCGCAAGTATTATCCTTGCCTGGCTCGCACCAGCAAGACCGACCCCAATCGCGGAAGGACTCGGCAAGCACTTTTAGCTTGACGTTGTTCATAAATACTGCTCCGCCTTCACCCATAGTGATATGGTGGGCGGGGTAGAAACTCGCCGTTCCGATGTCACCGAACGTGCCGACTTTCTTGCCATTGTAGCTGCCGCCGATGGCGTCACAACAGTCCTCTACGAGCCACAGGTCGTGCTTCTTGACGAATTCCGAGATGGCGTCCATGTTGCCGGGGTTGCCCAGCGTGTGCGCGAACATCAGGGCGCGGGTCTTGGGCGATAGGGCCTCTTCGAGCTGCGAGATGTCTAGGTTGTAGTCCGGCACAGTGACGTCCAGGAAAACAGGCACGAGGCCGTTCTGGATGATCGGGTTCACCGTGGTCGGGAAGCCCGCCGCGACTGTGATGACCTCATCGCCCGGCTTGAGTCGCTTGTCTCCCAGCTCCGGGGACGTCAGCGTGGTCAGGGCAATCAGGTCGGCGGACGAGCCGGAGTTGACCAGGAGAGATTTGCGGACGCCGCAGAAGCGGGCAAACTCGCGCTCGAACTGGGCGGCGAACCGGCCCGTGGTCAGCCAGAAGTCCAGGGTCGAGTCCATCAAGCTCTGCATGTCGGCGGCATCGAAGACCCG
>JAYTRQ010000253.1:0-1811 GCA_043746125.1 Armatimonadota bacterium
ACAGATGCAGTCGAACAGTTCGGAGCCGCGCTGGTCGTAGAAGTATTTACAGGGCAGGGTTTTCTCGAACGTTTGCAGGCCCGCCAGGACTTCGGCTAAAAACGTAGCCGTGTTGGGGGCGCAGTCAAGCAGGGTGGGGAGCGTCGCTGTCATCGGTTCAGAGGTCCTTTGCTAATCGGAAGCCCAGAAATTGCCAGCGGGCGTCGGGTGGGAAGAAGTTACGATAGGTCGGGCGGGCGTGAGAGTGCGACGTCGCGCACGATGCGCCGCGCAGGACAAACTGGTTGCACATGAACTTGCCGTTGTACTCGCCCAGTGCGCCTTCGGCCGGCGCGTAGCCAGGGTAGGGGGTGTATTGGCTGCGCGTCCACTGCCAGACGTCGCCGTACGCCTGGTGGAGCCGGCCGGGTTCGGCTTCGGCAGGGTTCAAGGGGGCGGGGTGGAAGCGACCCGAGTCCGCGAACGTGCCGCAGACAGGGACGCCCTCGGACGCGACCTCCCACTCGGCCTCGGTCGGCAGGCGGGCGCCCGCCCAGCGGGCGTAGGCGTCGGCTTCAAAGAGCGAGACGTGGCAGACCGGGGTGTCCGGGTTCAAGTCTCCCATACCGGCCAGTGTGAACTCTTTCCACTCCCCTTGCTTCTTCCACCAGCACAGCGGGGCCGTCCACTTCTGCGCCTGGACGACGCCCCACCCCTCGGACAGCCAGAACTCAGGCTTGGCGTAGCCCCCATCTTCGATGAACTCCCGATACTCGCCGTTCGTGACAAGCCGTGAGCCGAGGGCGAAGGCGGGCATGTACTCCTTGTGGCGGGGGCCTTCGTTGTCAAAGGCGAAACCGACGCCGTCCCAGCCGATCTCCCGCAGGCCCTCGTCGAACCCGATCCACTCCAAGGCGGGGACGGGACCAGCCGAAACGTCCCGACGGGGGCGGTAAACGGGGCAGAGCGGGTTCTCGAAGAACACGTGTTTTATGTCGGCGACCATCAGCTCTTGGTGCTGCTGCTCGTGATGCAGGCCCAGCGTCATCAGTGGCTCCAGTAGCGCTGACTTCTCCACGTCCGCCCCTTCCAGAAGCTCCCCAATATGCTGGTCTACGTAGGCGCGGTAGGCGTAGGTCTCGTCCACCGTCGGGCGAGACAGGACGCCGCGCCGGACGCGGCAGTGGCGCTCGCCGACGGCGTTGTAGTAGGAGTTAAACAGGAAATCGTATTGGGGATGCAATGCCCGATAGCCGGGCAGGTGGGGCTTGAGCAGAAACGTCTCGAAGAACCAGCTCGTGTGGGCCAGGTGCCATTTGGCCGGACTGACATCCGGCATGGACTGGATGACGTAATCTTCGGGGACCAACGGCTCGCAGATCCTCTCGCTGAAGGCGCGAACTGTTTGAAACTGGTCGAGCAGAGAAGGCATTTGTGTCATAAGCGGGTCCTCGTGCTAGGCGGCTTGTGCTCTTTACCCGGCCTCTGTCTGGCTTAACCGTACCGGTCGGGGGCAAAGTTCCCCGGCAGGAGAATTAGCCCTCGGAAGCCAATTATTCTCCATGGATGAAATGCTCATTGAGATCGTACGGCGGGGTGCAAACGAAGCCTGGGGGCTGGACCTGTCCGAGACGCAGTTGGCGCAGTTTGAGTGCTACAGGGCTTTGCTGGCCGAGTGGAACGAGACGCGGATGAACCTGACCAGCCTCTCGGCCCCGTACGACGTCGCCGTTAAGCACTTTCTCGACTCGCTGGCCCTGCTGACCGCGTTCAATCCGCCGTCAGGTGCGAGCCTTCTGGATGTCGGCACGGGCGCGGGCCTGCCGGGGCTG
>JAYTRQ010000254.1:0-1810 GCA_043746125.1 Armatimonadota bacterium
TAATTCGAGGATTTTTACTCTCTTCTCGCTTAACTTTCGGGATCCGGATAGTTTAATCTAATTGCGATTGACGACTTAGTGTCAGCCTATGAGTGCGTAATATATCACCCGCATCGTATCCGGCCCGAACTCCACCGACCGTACAAGGCCAGCGGTCGGCACTAAACTTACAAAGCCTTTATTTCAAGCCTTCACTTTGAAGGGCTGTCGCCGCGATGTGACTATTTCCCTCACGATTTTGTCAGGCCGAGAGCTTCTCCTCAAACAGCGCCGCCAGATGGGGCGGCATTTCGGGCAGGGGCCGGGCCTCAATCTTCACGCTGTCTCCGTCTTTGACGGCGATCAGGTTCTTGTTGCCCCAGCTCGGATCCTTGTCAGGGAAGTCTAAGCGCCACTGGGCGCCCCGGCTTTCTTTGCGTTCTAAGGCGCAACGGACGATAATCTCACTCGTTTTGAGCATGAAGCGGACGTCACGCGCCCCGTGCCAGCCGGGGTTGAACATCCGGGACCCCTGGATACACAGGTTTTGGGCGCGGGCCTGGAGCGCAAGGATGGTCGCCAGGCACTCGGTCAGGCCTTCGCGTGTCCGGGCGATCATCGCACCCCTTTGCATGGCGTCCTGTAGCTCCTGCGTGAGCGTGTAGGGATTCTCCGACCCGCCGCTCTCAAAGGGCGACAGGAGCAGGGTGGCCTCGGCGTCAATGGGGGCGGGATCAATCGCGCCGGGCGAGACGGTCCTGCTGTAAGCCGCGGCGGCGTCCCCGGCGCGTTTGCCGAAGACCAGGATGTCCGAGAGGGAATTGCCGCCCAGGCGGTTCGCGCCGTGCAGGCCCGCCGCCGATTCGCCGGCCACGAACAGGCCGGGAATGCTGGTCGCGCCGGTCTCGGGGGCGGCCTTGATGCCGCCCATCGTGTAGTGGATGGTCGGGTAGACTTCCATCGGCTGCTTGGTGATATCCACGTCGCCTAGGGCATGGAACTGCTCGTACATGGACGGCAGCTTGCGCTTGACGAAGTCCGCGCCCCGGTGAGACACGTCTAAGTAGACGCCGCCGTGCTCGCTGCCCCGGCCGGCTAAGACTTCCTTGTAGATGGCGCGAGCGACGACGTCACGCGGCAGAAGTTCCGGGGGACGGCGGTTGTTCTTCTTGTCGTCCAGCCAGCGGACGCCCTCTTCGTCGGTCTCGGCGAACTGGCCTTTGTAGTTGTCCGGCATGTAGGCATCGTTGAACATGAACCGCTCGCCGTCCTTGTTCTTCAGGACGCCACCTTCGCCCCGGACGCCCTCCGTGATGAGCAGGCCCCGGACGCCGGGCGGCCAGACCATACCGGTCGGGTGGAACTGGACCATTTCCAGGTCCATCAGTTCCGCCCCGGCCTCGTAGGCCATCATCAGGCCGTCGCCCGTAGACTCCCAGGAGTTGGACGGGACCTTGTACATTCGCCCCCATCCACCCGTCGCCAGGACGACGGCCTTGGCCTTGAAGACGACGAACCGGCCCGTCTCACGCGAGTAGCCGAACGCACCGATCACCCGGTCGCCGTCTTGGAGCAGACGAGTCAGAGTGACTTCCATGTGGACGCTCATGCCAACGCTGACGGCCTTGTCCTGCATGGTGCGGATCAGTTCCAGACCGGTCCGGTCGCCGACGTGGTTTAGTCGCCGGTTGGTGTGCCCGCCAAACGGTCGCTGAGAGATCAGGCCCTGTGGTGTCCGGTCAAAGACCGCCCCGTATTGTTCCAGTTCCCAGACCCGCTCCGGGGCCTCCTGGGCGAAGATCTCCACGGTGCGCGGGTTGTTCAAGAACTG
>JAYTRQ010000255.1:0-1808 GCA_043746125.1 Armatimonadota bacterium
CTGGCCTTCTTCGGGATCGTGTTCCTGCTGGGCTTCGTCATCACGCGCGTCCGGGCCGAGTTCGGGTCGCCTCACGAGATCGTCTGGGTGAACCCCATCCAGGTGCTGGTGACGCTCTTCGGGACGCGGGCACTGGGGGCGCAGGACCTAACGGGGCTGTCCGTGCTGTACTGGTTCAACCGGGGCTACCGCAACCACCCCATGCCAAACCAGTTGGAGGCCTTCAAGATGATGGAGGGCAAGCCAAGCGTCAGCATCGGGAGCCTCTCGGGCGTGCTCATGTTCGCCGCCGCCCTCAGCCTCGTCGCGACCGACTGGGCCAACCTGCATGTGACTTACGCGGCCGGGGCGGCGGGCAAGGCGGCGGGCTACAAGTGGTGGGTGGGCCAGGAAAGCTACGGGCGCCTGGCCTCGTGGCTGACCCAGCCGGTCCTGCCCGCAAGCACGGGCCTGTACTTCATCACGGGCGGCTTCGTCCTGACCGTCGCCCTCTCCCTCCTGCGGACCAGCTTCGTCTGGTGGCCGCTCCACCCCGCCGGCTACGCGCTCGCCCTATCGTACGCGATGGAATACTTCTGGATGCCCGTCATGATCGCCTGGCTTCTCAAGTTCACCATCCTGCGCTACGGCGGTGTCAAGCTCTACCGGAGCGCCATCCCGTTCTTCCTGGGCCTCATTTTGGGCGACTACACGATGGGGTCGCTGTGGGCCATTGTGGGTCCGGCCCTGGGCATTCCGACGTACAAAATCTACATTTGATTGGCGGCGCCGGGTGTTCCTGCAAGGTCTTCATCTTTTGCTGCGCGGTGGCCCGGTCATGGGGCCGCTGCTTTTCTGCGCCATACTTTCCGTTGCCATACTGATCGAGCGTACCCTGGCCCTCAACAGCGCGGGGGCGGCTTCCACCCCGCCGCCCGCCGCCGCTGAACTGCGTCGCGGCCTGTCCGTACTGGACACCATTATCACAGTCGCGCCCCTGCTGGGCCTGCTCGGGACGGTAACGGGCATGATCAAGGCATTCGCCATTCTGGACAAACCCGGCGTTGAAGGGCCAGCAGCGATCACGGGGGGGGTGGCCGAGGCGCTGATCGCCACCGCGACCGGGCTGGGTATCGCCATCGTCACGCTGGTTGGCTACAATGGCTTAACCGAGCGCGTCCGGCGGCTCATGCCGGCTCCGTTAGGCATTTTCGGGGCCGTCCAGTGGAAGCCGAAGAAGGCGCGTATTGAAATCATCCCGATGATTGACACCATCTTTTTCCTGCTCGTCTTCTTCATCGTTGAGTCGCTGTCTATGGTCCAGATGCGGTCGCACCATGTGAGCCTGCCGGAGAGCCGCACGGCACGAGCGAAGCCCGGCGTGGACGTCGTGGTGACCCTGACCGAGGACGGCGAGTATTACGTGGACAAGCAGCGCGTCCCAGAACTGGCTGTCCGGGAGGCCGTCGCCGCTCGAGTCGCTGAGGCCCCCGAGCTGACCGTGGTCATTAACTGTGATAAGAACCAGCCGATGGCTCGCTTCGCCCGCGTGTTGGATTTAGTGAAGCAGGCCAATGCGGGGCACGTCATGGTCGCCACCGCGCCCGCCGAAGGGCCGCCGCCCGGAGGCCGCGTGCCATGAAGATCCCCAACCCCGAGATCCGCCGGGCACGTATCGAGATCATCCCGATGATTGATACCATCTTCTTCCTACTAGTCTTCTTCATGTTCAGCACGCTGTCCATGGTCAGGATGAAGGGCCTGGACGTTCCCCTGCCGCGCCCGAATCCCTCCGCGCCTGGCCCGGCAGCGCACGAAATTATCGTCTC
>JAYTRQ010000256.1:0-1804 GCA_043746125.1 Armatimonadota bacterium
AACGAGGACAGCCCCGGCGGACGCGCCAGGGCTGTCTTTTTGTCATTTGAGGGTGGATTCAGGACGCACCATCCGGCAGCCGAACAGGCCGCCAGCCTGCGCCCCCGGCTTCGCTTGCAGGCTCACCGTCACGACCGACTTTCCGAGGACCAACGCGGGCGGGATCGGGGTGGTGACGTCGAAGAACTCGCCGGGATGGGCGTTATCCAGAATCTGCGAGCCGATTATCGTCCCGTCAACAAGGACATCGAACGTCCGGCCCCCCGAGTCACCTCCCCAGTAGGTGCAAAGTAATGCCATCGGCGCGGCCGGGTCCACTTTCAGCGTGAACGAGAACCCACCGCCCCCGGAGGCGTCGCGCCAGGCGCGGCCGTTGAGGTCGCCCTTGTTCGAGTTGTGGCCCTGGAAGTGGTGGTCTACTTCGGGCTGCTGCTCGCCCGGCCGAAACTCGTCCACTGTGCGGGCGTCCAGCGCCTGCTGCCTGACTTCCGCCGCGCTGAGCGCAGCCTGACGCGCAGCCCAGTCCTCGGGCGAAAAGACGCTCCAATAGGTGTTGTAACGCTGATGATGCAGCGCGTAGTGCGGGACCAGCGCGACGTCACCGGGTCGGCCCAGGCCCTCGGTGCGGAACGTCAGCGGCGAACCCGGCACGGGACGAACGTGGGCGGCTGCGTCGCGGGCGGGGGCCACGAAGACGGCGGCGGAGAGTTCGGGCCGGTTGTCGTAGGGGGCCTGATCACCGCTGACGTCCGGCATCTTGTCCATCCCTTCCCGGCCCATCGCGCCGACGAGCAGGAGCGGTCCGTACATCAAGGCCTGTTTTTCCGGCGTATGCGGCAGCGACTCCATCCGAACGGTCATCGGCAAGTGGACGTCTACGACGTCGCCGGTGTGCCAGGTGCGGTCAACGGTGACATAGCCGGCCGATGTCCCGACCGGAACACGCTTGCCGTTGACAGAGACGGTCAGGCCTTTCGCCCAAAACGGGTGTCGTATTTTGAGGGCAAGCGGGACCGGCCCAGTGCCGTTTATCGTCAGGCGCGTCGTGTCCGCTTCGGGAAATCGCGTTGTCTGCGTGACAGTTAGTCCCTTCGTGTGCCAATTCAGCGTCGAGGGGATGAAGAGGTTGACGTAGAGCGACCGGCCGTCCGCGCCGTGGAAGTAGATCGAGTCGCCGTACTTCACGTGGTTCTCGATCCCCGTCCCGACGCAGCACCAGAAGGCGTTCGTCGGGTCGCTATACGTCTTGAAATGCCCTGCCTTGAAGGGGGTGAAGTAGATCATCATGCCCCCCTTCGGGTCCTGCGACGCCAGGATGCTGTTGTACAGGGTGCGCTCGTAGTAGTCTGCGTAGTGCGACTGCGGGTCCTTCCTGAACTGCGAGTGCGTCAGCTTGAGCATGTTGTAGGCGCAGCAGGTCTCGGTCGCGTTGTCGGACTGGACATGGTTCTTGAACTCTTCAAGCGGAAAGAAGTGCTCATAGTCGCCGTTGCCGCCGTTGGCGTAAGTGCGGGTCTGGGTGACGGTCTGCCAGAAGAACGATGGGGCCGCGTGATACGGCACTTCCCCGGTCAGCGAGTGAATTCGCTCGTAACCGATCATTTTGGGAATCTGCGTGTTGGAGTGCAGGCCGTCGAGCCGGTCCTGGCCCGCAGCCAGAGGGTCGAAGATCGCCCGGTGCGTGAACCGCCGCGCCAGCGTCAGGTACTTGGGGTCCGCCGTCAGAGCGTAGACGTCGGCGAGGACCTCGGCCATGCCGCCATGTTCCGTTTCGAGCATGGCCTGGAACTGGACGTCAGTGAGG
>JAYTRQ010000257.1:0-5864 GCA_043746125.1 Armatimonadota bacterium
GTCGCCCCTGAGAGATCCGAAAGTCCGTTCGAAGAATCCGGCCGGCCAGCCGCGCTCTTCCGGCGTGGCCCCAGCGGCGACGAGAGGCTGAACGGTAAGGATCCCTTCAACGTCCATCTCCCGCAGTGAAGTCGGCACTTGAACCGCCAACGTCCCGTCAGGTCCGACGCGAGCTTTTACTATTACGCTTATCATGCTGACAGTGTAGCCGATAACCGCGTCTGCGTCAAGCCGGGTCCGCGTAGGCCGGCTCGTACAGCAGGCACCGAACCGTCCGGCCGGCCTCCAAAACTGTGTTCGCGGGCACGACCGTCGGGCACGGCCCGAAACGCTTGGGGCAGCGGGGGGCGAAGGGGCAGCCGGGCGGGATGGCCGTCAGCGAGGGCGGCTGGCCGGGCAGGGAGGGTAGCAGTTCGGACGTCCGGGGCCGACGCCAGTCCGGGAGCGAGGCGAGCAGAGACTGCGTGTAGGGGTGCTTGGGCGAGGCGAACAACTCGGATGCCGGGGCGTACTCGACGATCTGGCCCGCATACATCACGGCGACGTCGTCGCACCGCTCCCGGACCACGCCTAGGTCATGCGTAATCAGTACGACGGCCGTCCCCACCTCTGCCTTCAGCTCGTCCATCAGGTCTAAGATTTGGGCCTGTACGGTGACGTCTAGGGCCGTCGTCGGCTCGTCCGCCAGCAACACTTCGGGGCGGCAGCTAAACGCGATGGCGATCAAGACGCGCTGACGCATCCCCCCCGACAGCTCATGCGGATACTGACCCATGCGCCGGGCTGGGAGCGAGACGCGGACGCGCGTCAGCCACTCCAAAGCCTGCACCCGCGCCTCGGCTCGCGAGACCTTCTGGTGGGCCAAAATGGTCTCAACGATCTGCTCCCCGACGGTCAGGGTCGGGTTCAGGGCGGTCATCGGATCCTGGAAGACCATCGCGATCCGCGCCCCACGCACGTCCCGCATCTGCCGCTCCGGCAGGGTTAAAAGGTCCTGGCCGGCCAGCCTGACGGTCCCACCCATGATTCGCCCCGGCGGGGCAATCAGGCGCAGAAGGGACAGAGCCGTGACGGACTTCCCGGACCCGCTCTCGCCGACGATCCCCAGCGTCTTCCCCTGGGCGACACTGAACGAGACGCCGCGTACGGCACGGGCGACCGGGCCGCGCCCCTCGCGCCCGAACACGGTCTGGAGGTCTTCGACTTGTAAAAGCACGTCGGTCATAGGGTTCTTGATTCCGACTCCCCCAGAATTGGGGGCCGGGGGGCCATCCGATTACATCCGCTCTGGCGCCTGAATGCCAAGCAGACCCAGGCCCGTGTGCAGCCCCTGCGCCACACCCGCCGTCAGCCGCAGGCGGGCGTCGCGCAGTTCCGGTGTGGCCGCGTCCAAGACCGGGTGGTCGTGGTAGAACCGCGTGAAGGCGCGGGCCAGTTCGTACGTCCACTCCGCGACCGACGACGGCTGGTAGCGCTCCCCGGCCGTACGAATGGCCTGGGGCAGCCGGGCCAACTGTTTGACGACGGCCTGCTCCCCCGGCTCCGTCAGCAATCCCGCGTCGGCACTTTCCCCCGACGTCCCGGCCTTCCTCAAAATCGACCGGCAGCGGGCATGGGTGTACTGGATGTACGGGGCGCTGTTGCCCTCGAACGACAGCATGACGTCCCAGTCAAAGCGGATCGCCCGGTCCGGCCCTTGATACAGGTCGTTGTAGATGACCGCGCCCAGGCCGACAGCCTGACCCAACTCGTCCTGCTCCTCGCCCGTTAGCTCGGTCC
The DNA here is from genome assembly GCA_043746125.1 of Armatimonadota bacterium. GTDB lineage: Bacteria > Armatimonadota > Armatimonadia > Armatimonadales > Capsulimonadaceae > JANXMY01. The sequence continues at coordinate 1,780 of JAYTRQ010000257.1, forward strand.
GGCCCTCGCCGATCTTCGCCGCGATGGTCGCGCTGGCGCGGCTGACCGCCTCATCCAGCACTTCGTCCAGGAAGATCGCCGTGCCCTTCCGCATGGAGAACTTCTGGCCTGCCGCGTCCGTGATCGCCCCGAACGAGACGTGGACGGACCGGTCAGCGATTTCGGTGTGTCCCATGCGCCGGACCGTCTCGAACACCTGCTGGAAGTGTAGCTTCTGCTCCTGCCCGACCACGTAGACGTTCCGGTCCGGCGCGTACGTTTGCCAGCGGTACAGGCACGTGGCAATGTCCCGCGTCTGGTACAGCGTCACGCCGTCCCGCTTGCGGATCAGGAACGACGGCAGGGTCTCGTCAAACCCCACTGAGATCGCGCCATCGGGTTCCAGTTTGGCGACGCCCTTGTCCAAGGCCTCCTGCACGACGCCGGGCAGCATGGACTCGTAGAAGCTCTCGCCGTGTTCCGTATCGAACGAGACGCCCAGGCGCGCGTACGTCCGCGCGAACTCGGTCAGGGTCAGGTCAATCAAGACGCGCCAGGTCGCGCGGGCGTCTGGGTCGCCCTCCTCCAGCCGCCGGAACCAGGTCCGCGCCAGGTCCCGCAGGGCTGGGTCGGCTTCTGCCGCCGCGTGGAAGCGGGCGTAGATCTGCACCAGGGCCTCAATCGGGTCCGTGTCCATCTGGGCGGGCCAGCCCCAGATGTCCCTGGCGGCCAGCAGGGACCCGAACTGCGTCCCCCAGTCGCCCAGATGGTTGTCGGCGATGACGTGGTAGCCCAGCGCTTGGAAGATCAGTCGAAGCGAGTTGCCGATGACCGTGGAGCGCAGGTGCCCGACGTGCATCTTGCGGGCGATATTGGGTGACGAGAACTCCAGAATGACGTTCTGCCCCGCCCCCCGGTCATCCCCCCCGTAGCCCGCCCCACCCTCTGTCACTTCAGCCAAAACCGCCCGGCTGAACTGTTCTGGGGCGACCGAGAAGTTGACGAACGGCCCGGCTGCCTCCACCTTCCCGACCAGTCCATCCGGCCTCGTTCGGACGGCTTCAGCCAGACGCGCGGCGAACGCGGCGGGGTTGCCCGCCCCTAACTCTCGTGCCACCTGAAAGGCGGGGAAGGCCAGATCGGCCGGGATATTCGGCTTCGGCTCCGTGGCCGTGGGCACAAAACCGCCCAGCAGTCCCGTCTCCGTCAGCAGTTCCGCGCACTCCGCGTGCAAGCGGTCTAAGGCGTAGTTCATACCGTCATAGTCTCCGTCCCGACCTTCGTGAGCAACAGGCGCGGGTTCTCGTACAGCGCCTCGTCGGCTTCTTTCGGTGTCAGGCCCGATCCCAGCGCGACCGTCCGCGCGAACGCCTCCGTGTGCAGATCGCCCGGCGAATGGGTGTCCGAGTTGACCAGCAGCTTCGCACCCGAAGCCCGCGCCAACACGGCCGTATTGCCGTTGCCCAGGCAGTGCCCTCGGCGCGAGGTGAGCTCCAGAAACACGTCGTTCTGGAACGCCAGCGCGGCTTCTTCCTCGGTCAGCAGGCCCGGATGCCCCAAAACGTCCACGTCCGGGCATTCGACACTCGCCCGGTTCGTGCCGGGCGGCACCGGCTCCACCAGCGTCTCCCCGTGAACTACCACGATCTTTGCTCCGGCCCGCTTCGCCTGCGCGGCCAGCCGGGCGATAGACCGGGGCGGGCAGTGCGTCAGTTCGACTCCGGGCAGCACGGGGAACCCCCACTGCTCCCAGGCCAGCGCACAGTCCCGCGCCACCTTCTCGACCAATTCCTCAATGTTGGACGCCGAGGCGTGGTCGGTGATGGCGAGGGCCGTATAGCCCTTGACGTGTGCCCGCCGGATGAGTTCCATCGGCAGCAGCTCGCCGTCGGAGAAGAACGAGTGGGAGTGAAAGTCATACAGCGGCATAAGTAATCCTCAAAAGTGGCCTTGTGTCACGTGTCTGTCACAGTGTCACATGACACTGTGACAACGGGTGTGATAGAAGGCGCGGACAGAACGCTGGGCACTGAAGTACCCGTCTTGAAAGCCTGCGGCTGACTGCCCCAGGGACGGAACCAGACGCAACACGCGGCGACCTTTTCGCTCCCCGTCCCTTGGACGGTCGGCGAAGCCTCCTAGCCGGGCACTTCAGTGCCCGGCTCACATTCCCAGCTTCACACCCTTCACAATCAGACAGCTCGGGCACCGGGCCAGACTCGCCAGGGTCGGCAGTTCCCGCACAGCGTCCTCGGACCCCGCCGGCTCCCGCACAGCCGCGACTACCAGCCCGTGCTCGATCAGCACATTCAGGTACGTCGCCAGTGTCCGGTGATACTTGACCACATCGTCCACGAACCAGTGGAACCGCCGCTCACCCTCCTGAGCGTAGTCATCCACGGGCCAGTGCAGGCGCCGCCCGGCGTCATCCCGCGCCCAGTCCTGCCCGGCCGCGTTCGCCGTCACGATGGGGTGCTCCACCGAGAACACGAGTGCACCACCGGGACGGAGCCACCGCATGACGTTTGAGACCAAGGCCGGGTAATCCCGGACGTAGTGCAAGGCGAACGAACTGACGACGACGTCCGCAGCCCCGGAGGCCAGCGACAAGTCCTCCATTGCCGCCCGCACAAACCTGACGTTCGGGTGTCTATTCCGCTCCCGCGCCACGTCCAGCATCTTCGCCGACAGGTCGAACGCCAGAACGCTCTCCGCCCCCTGCTCCGCGCAGTAGAGAGACAGGTCGCCCGTCCCGCAGCCCAAGTCTACGACCGTCGCACCGACCAGCGGCGGCAGGAGCGCCCGCAGGGCCGGCTGCTCGACTAATACGTTCAAATTGGCGGGGTTGGCCCGCAGGGCAGTGTAACCCTCAAAAAACGCCAAATCATCGTAAACGTTCTGTCTCATGTCTTTGTCTTCCGGCACGGCAGGGAGGGGCGGCCAAGCGTCCAGGCCGTCGCCCACAAACCGGGGCAGCAAGTGCAGATGGAAGTGCGGCACAGACTGTCCGGCCTCTACGCCGCTGGCATGGAGTATGTTCACGCCCGTCGCCCCTACTACTTCTTTGTACTGTGCGGCCAGGTGCTTGGCGGCGAGAGCCAGTTCTTGCAGCAGCAGTGCAGGAATGTCGTAAACGAGAATCCGCCGAACGTCATCTGCGGCTGGGCGATAGCCGACTCCAGGCTGCCCATGTCTTTAAGGCCGTGACTGCCTCCGATGGCGTTGATCATTTCCTCGTGCGTTTCCAGCACGTCCGCCAGCGTCACGAACTCGGCTTCTAATGACTCTCTCATGCGAGCCGCCGATCAAGCTCCTCATTCTCACGAATGATGCGCTTCATCGCTTGGGCGACAAGCTGCTCCGGCGTCATCTTCAAACGCTCAGCCTCTTGCGCCCACTTTTGAGCCTGCTCGTCGGTCAGTTCTAGAGTCAGCGTCGTCATAGCCTCACTTTTTCCTTCTCATCCTGCGCCAGATGGCACTTCTTGTACTTCCTGCCGCTCCCGCACCAGCACGGATCGTTGCGGCCCAACTTGGGGCCGAGGACGATGGGCTGCGGGGCGGGTTCGGGCTTGAAGACGGCCAGGCGCTTCCTTTTCTCCTCGTCTTCCAAGTGGTTCCGGCGGCGCTGCCGGTATTCGTCCAGGAAGGGCAGTGGCGACAAGGAGATGCGCTTCCGGCACTTTTCATGATCTTCCACGACCGAGTCGTACGTGATGATGTCCGGGTCAATCCGGCCGCTGTCAAAGGCGGCCTTGAGCAGAGGGAGCGAGGCAGGGTCGGCCAACTCCGACAGGTGACAGGCCAGGAACGACAGCAGCAGCGTCTCGTCCTCGTCGTCTTCCGGCGCGTCCCGCTCCAGATGCGCTGCCAGGAGCGACCGCAGGCCCTCGGCAACTCGGGCGCGAAGCTCGGGGTCCTCTGCGGCGAGGTTGAGGGCGCCCTCGGACGCCTGGATGCGCGGATAGTAGGTCAGCGCCTCATCGGCGATAACCGACAGCAGGTCGTCAATCGCGTCCGTTCCCAGGCGCTGAAAGGCGTCGTGCATCGCCTCCGCCATGTCGTCGTCCGCCTGCCGGTAGGCACGCAGGAAGATGGGGACGGCTT
>JAYTRQ010000258.1:0-5856 GCA_043746125.1 Armatimonadota bacterium
ATGATGCACGATTCGGACAGCGCCCCCCTCTCGCTGGCCGAGTTCGTCGGCGCGGAGGACGAGTCGCTGCGGAGTCTGGAGGCGTTCGGGGACCTGGACCACGCGCTGGAGTCACTGGAGCCGCGTGAGCGCGCCATCATCATTCACCGCTTCTTCAAGGACATGTCCCAGGCCGAGGTCGCCAAGCAGCTCAACATCTCTCAGATGCACGTTTCGCGGCTGCAAAACCGCGCTCTGCACCAGCTCAAGCGCCTGATGACGGCGGACGTCTAGTCCCACAGAAGCGCGTTCCCAGCCGAGGCCAGCCACTCCCGATCAGTTTCGCGCAGGAACTCTCCGATCTCCCTCTCCTCGCCCCGCGCCTGCACCGTCAGTGTGCTTGAGTCCATCCCCAATGGGTCACGCCGGAGATGGAAGCCTCGAACGTCATTCCGGGGCACGCGCCACTCGTGTCCCCTCCCCCACTCCCATCGTTCCAGCCGGAACCAGTCCCGGTCCAGCGTTACCTGTGTCCGCTCGAAGATCGGGCGCAGGATCGCCGCCAGCGTCCAGACCCCCAGCCCGACGGCCAGAAGCAGGGCAAAAACCAGCAGTGTGTCGAACCGCGCCAGGGAAACGGGGAGGCCGCCAGGCGAGATCTGCGCCATGAACAGCACGCTCCGGTGGGCGATGAACAGGATCAAGCCCGTGTACAGCGTGATTCCCAGGTTCACTAACAAGACGGCGGAGAAGAACCAGACGAAGGGCGAAACACCGCGCGGCGGGATGCGGATGATGACCGTGCCATCGTCGGCACGCGTCAGCGAGATCGGGCAGTTGCCTGGCCGCTCCCGCGCGCCGGGCACTTCTTCCAGCGTCGTCATGTCGATGCCATTTCTAGGACACGCCGCAGTGCCAAGTAATCCGCCTCTTGTGCCGCGTGGCCGCGCCCAGTCGGGCTGATGACGACCTGCGGCGAGGGATGATAAAGCGGGACCAGAACGAAGCCGTTCCAATTTTGAGGCTGCGCGGCATGTTGCCGGAGGGTGAGAAAGTGCGGCGCGATAAGGCTCAAAGCCGCCAGAGCCTTCGTCCCCAGTGTCGCGATGACGCTCGGCTGGACGATCTCCAGAGTACGTCGTAGATGGCAGGAGCAGTTTCGGAGTTCTTGCGGGGACGGCGGGGCGTTTGTGCCGCGAGGCGTGCGGGGGTTGCACAAGGCCGCGTTGGTGACGAAAACCTCCGAGCGATTCCATCCAGCCACCATCAAGTAGCGCGTGAAGTTGCGGCCCGAAGCGTCCCCTGTCAACGGGATGCCGCCCTTGTCGCCACCCAGTCGGCCCGGCGCTTCAGCGATAAAGAGGACGCGGGCGGTCAACGGCCCATTCGCTGAGGACAGCACCCGTCGGCGGCCCTCCATGCGCGGGCATGCCCGGCAAGCCTGGGCGTCATGGACGAGCGTGGCAAACAGTGCGTCCTGCATCCGATAGGCCTCAGAGTTCTAACTTGTCAAAACGGCCCGCGCCAGGGTCCAGCGCGTTTTGGAGAAGTTGGTAGGCTTCTTCAATCTTTTGCAGGATGACACGCGCCTCCGCCTGCTCCTGCGACCCATCCACGAAGCGGGACACGGCGCAACGCTCCCGCAGTTTGTTGGCCGTCGCCTGCACGGTCAGGAAGTCTGATCCGGGAGGAAGGCCCAGTATCTTGTAGGCCGTCACGAGGGGGTCGATCGTTGGAGCCGCCGGCGTTGAAACCGGAGCAGGCCGATCCGGGGGCAGGCCGTGCCGCATGTCCGCCGCCTGACGGGCGGCGTTGATCTTGGCCTGGGCGCGTTCCATCGGGTCATCGCTGGCCGACAGGCCCGCCTGGATGTCGTCCCGGTTCAGCGCCCGCGTCAGTTCCTCCTGGGCGTTCGTGCTGACCTCGTCCAGTCGGCCTTTGGCGGCGTCCAGATATGTCTTGGCGAGGCGGACGGACCGCCCGAGAATGTCTGCCATAGGTCTCTTGTTCCCTAAGTCGGCGACGCGCCGCTGTTGCCGCCGACACGGGCTTCCAGTTCCTGGAGCTGCCGGTCAATATCGGATGCAGCGACCGGTGAGTGCGAGACGCCGGTCGTCGGTGCCGCCTGCGGTTTGGGCGCCAGGCCCATTCGCTGTTCCATTAAGGCCAGTTCGGCGTCGGCGGCGCTGTGCGCCTGCACGTCATCCAGACCGGCCAGCTTGCCCGTCAGGCTCTCGCGGGCCAGCTCGGTCCGAGCCTGGCCCTCGCTGCGGGCGCTGGAAATCTTAGCCGCCGCTCGCTCAAAGGCCTGATCGGTACCGTCCGCCGACATCCCTTCCAGGGCCTTGTTCATAGACGTCTCGATCTGGGCCTGCTTCCACTGGGCTTTCATCGCCAGCGCTTGGGCGGTTTTGGAGCGGATACGCTCTTCCTCGCGCCGCATGGCGGCCTTGACTGCCTCCGTCGTATCAAGCGCCTGCTGGAGCGAAACCTTGGTGCTTTGCAGCGTGGCATCGTACTGGCCCTTTTCGACCAGCAGCTGCTTGGCAAGATCACGGTCGCCGTTTCGGAGGGCGAGTTCGGCCTTAGCCTGCAAGTTGTCCACCATCTTCTGGGTCTGATCAACCAAGGCTTGCAGGTTGTTCTTCTGCGTGATGGCCTGTACCGCCCGCTCACGGTTTTTGGCCTGCGCTTCCTTCATCTCCTGCGTAGCCTGCTGCAACAGGATCTCAGGATCCTCTAGCTGATCCAGCTTGAAGCCAAGCAGGCCCTTCAAATAGCGCATCATCCGACTGAGCATTGGTTCTCTCCCTTCAGGAACGACGGCAAACACCGTGACTAAAACATATGACACGCGGGGGCGGAAAAAGTCGCATGTCTTGGCGTTCATTATACTAGACCGCGCGGCCTTTTTCAACAGGGGTATACTGTCTCTATGAGAGCCGAACCCGACGACACCATTTGCGCCCTCGCGACGCCGCCAGGGCGGGGTGGGCTGGGCGTCATCCGCGTCAGCGGCCCCCAGGCATTTGCCCTCGTGGATCGCATCACCCGCCGGCCGAAGCGCGCCTCTTGTGCGGCTTTCGCCGGGTACACGCTGCACCGGGCGGACGTCGTCCGGCCGGGCGGCGAGGTCATTGACGACGTCCTGCTGGCCGTCTTCCATGCGCCCCGGTCTTACACGGGCGAGGACGTGGTCGAGATTTCGGCCCACGGCGGTCCCATCCCTCTGGGTGAGATCCTATCCCAGCTGCTCGGGGCGGGGGCGCGTCCAGCCGGGCCGGGCGAGTTCACGCAGAGGGCATTCCTGAACGGCAAGATGGACTTGGCGCAGGCGGAGGCCGTTGGGGACGTCATTGCGGCTCAGACGGAGCAGGCGCACCGGCTGGCCCGGCGTCAGTCAGAGGGTCGCCTGAGCCGCGTCGTCCGGGAAGCACGGGAACTCGCTTTAGGCGTTCTGGCCCGGATCGAGGCTTCTATTGACTTCCCGGAAGACGTCGGGGAGCTAGACGTCATTGCCTGCCACACCGAACTGACGGCGGCGCAACAGATCGTGGAAAGTCTGTTAGCGACAGCGGATCAAGGCATTCTCTACCGCGAGGGGCTGAAAGTCGTGCTGGCGGGCCGCCCCAACGTCGGCAAGTCGTCCCTGCTGAACGCACTCTTGCGAACCGACCGTGCCATCGTCACGTCGGTCCCCGGCACGACGCGCGACGTGATCGAGGAGACGCTGTCTCTGCGCGGCATCCCCGTCCGTCTCGTGGATACGGCGGGCCTGCGGGAGACTGACGATGAGGTAGAGCGCCTCGGGGTGGAACGAACGCGGGAGAGCGTTTCGGGCGCCGACGTCGTCGTACTCGTGCTTGACGCGACGGTGGGCGAGACGGTTGAAGACACCCTGCTCCGGGCGGAAATCGCGGGTCGCCCTGCCGTCACGGTCTGGAACAAGTGGGATCAGAGGGCAAGTCAAGAGCCGCCGGCCGACGGCATCGCTCTTTCGGCTCTCACGGGATGGAACTTGGCCGCTCTGGAAGACGCCCTCCTGAGCGCCGCCCTCTACGGTCAGGCTGCTGAACCCGAGGGCGCGTTTGTCACCCACGCCCGGCATAAGCGGGCGCTTCAGGCCGCTTTGGACCGGCTGGACGAGGCGCAAAAAACCCTGCAGGCCGGCCTACCCGCCGATTTTGTCTCCATTGACGTGCGCGGGACGCTGGAAGCACTGGGGGAGATCACGGGTGAAACGGCGACGGAAGACATCATCGCCGAAATATTTTCTAAATTTTGCATCGGCAAGTGACGTTTGTGCTTGGCCTCGCGCTAAATCAGACACAACGTCTGTTCCAGCGGCCGTTTTGTCGTCACCCTGGTTCCAGGGCCAGGGCAATCGCCTCCTCCCAGGTGAGGGTGCGGATTTCGTGGGGGGGGGCACCGATGGCATCGTCCCGGAAGAGCGTTTGGAGCCGTTCCGCGTGCGCCACATGGCTCTGCTGAGCGGCCAGCATCCGTGGCAGATGCCGGGCCGTGCGATGCGCCTCACCGGCTGCCGCAAGGCAGGCAGCCCGGTCGAGATTGCCGCAGGAGAGGGACAGTTCGGACAGGCCATCCAGTGTACTCAAAGCCAGTGGCGCCAGACTCGCCCCACAGGCGATCTCAAGCGCCGCCCGCAGTTTCGTCCCAGCCCCGTTAAAGTTCCCCTCGGAGAGAGCAAGCCACCCTTGGTCGAGAAGGCACCCGCCGATCCCATCCGTGTCGCCCAGCGCCTGCGCCGCCACCAGGCTTTCCTCCAAATAGAATCGGGCCTTCACGTAGTCCCCCTCCGCCCGCGCAACGCTGCCCAGGCCGGCCAGGGCGGCCTGCCTCCCCTGTTCGTTGCCAGACTCTACAGCCAGCGTCAGCGCCTCCGAGTGCAGCGCCCGCGACTGAGGACAGTCTCCCTCGTTATAGGCAAGTGACCCCAAATTGTTCAGCGAGGCGGTGACGCCGACCTGGCTGCCAGATGCCCGTCGAATCGCCAGACTTTCCTCCCAGTGGAAACGTGCTGTTTCGTACTCGCCCTGCCAATACAGGACGTTTCCCAGGTTGTTGAGGCAACTATCCAGATTGCCGTGTCCCCCGGATCGCCGGGAGAGGCACACCGACTCTTCCATCCAGCGCCGGGCTGAAGCCAAGTCGCCCTGATGCCAGGCAAGGGCGGCGGCCCCATTCAGGGCCTTGTTTCGGACAGCGTTCGGCGCGGCAACGCCGGACCGCGCGAGGGCACATGTCAAGCGGTCCAAGCCCTCACGGTAGTGACCGCGGTCCATCCAGAACAGCCACAAAGCGGCAGCCAGGCGGAGGCAGGGGGCCTCTTCGTCCTGGCTTTCCTCCGGCCCAGCCTCCTCCAAGGCGGCCCGCAGGTTATCGTGATCTGCCTCAAGGCGATCCCACCCGGCCCGCGCCTCGGGCCCCCGGCAGTGGACTTCGGCGGCCTCGGCCAGCGCCAGTGCCCAGGCCCGATGCCGCCGGCGGGTCTCGGCCACCAGGCCAGCCTCCCTCAGACGCTCCCCGGCATACTGACGGAACGTTTCCAGCAGACGGTAACGGCGGGCCGGGCCGTCGCCCGCTTCGACCGAGATCAGGGATTTCTCTTCCAATGCCGTCAGCAGATCGAGTACGCTGGCCCCCTGCCCTTCCGTCGCGCAGACGGCCTCAACCGCTTCCAGAGTCCAACCGCCTGCGAATACGGAGAGACCTGCCAGAAGCAAGCGCTCCGGGTCGGAAAGCAGATCGTAACTCCAATCCACCGCCGCCTGGAGCGTCTGCTGCCGGGGCAGGGCCGTTCGGCTACCCTGCGTCAGCAGGTGGAAACGGTCATCGAGACGGGCGGCGATCTGGGCG
>JAYTRQ010000259.1:0-5843 GCA_043746125.1 Armatimonadota bacterium
GCCTTACCTGTCCCGGCAATGTCCGGGGCGCTGCCGTGGCTCGGCTCGTACAGGCCGAATGTCCCCTGCCCCAGCGAGGCCGAGGGGAGCATGCCGAGCGAGCCGGTCAGCATCGCGCCCTCGTCGCTGAGGATGTCGCCGAACAGGTTCTCGGTCACGATCACGTCGAACGACTGCGGGCGGCGGATAAGGTCCATCGCCGTGGCATCTACCAGTTGGTGCGACAGGGCGACGTCCGGGTAGTCCGCGCCGACCGTCGTGACCGTATCACGCCAGAGGCGGGACGTCTCCAGAACGTTTGCCTTGTCTACGCTGAGGAGGCGCTTTTGGCGCTTGCGGGCGGCTTCAAAGCCGACACGGGCGATGCGGATGATTTCAGCGCGCGTGTAGATGCAGGTGTCCACAGCCTGATCGCCCTCCCAGTGCTTGGGCGACCCAAAGTATAGGCCGCCGGTCAGCTCGCGGACGACCAGGATGTCAAAGCCGCCTTCCACCAGATCGGGGCGGAGCGGGCAAGCGCTCGCCAGGGAGGGGTAGAGGATGCACGGGCGCAGATTGGCGTACAGGCCCATCTTCTGCCGCAGAGGCAGCAGAGCACCACGCTCAGGCCGCAGGTTTGGGTCCGGAATAGCGTCGTACTTCGGGCCACCAACCGCGCCGAAGAAGACGGCCTCCGACTGCTGCACCAAGGCCAGCGTCTCAGGGGGCAGTGGGTGGCCCGTGGCGTCGTAGGCCGCGCCGCCCACCAGGGCTTCGGTGAAGTCCAGGGAGAGGCCGTGCTTCTGGGCCACCGCGTGGAGGACCTTCAGGCCCTCCGCGATGATCTCCGGGCCGATGCCGTCGCCCGCCAAAACTGCGATCTTTGCCATGATTAGTTTGCTTCCGTGAGTGCGTGATAGATACTGCGCTCGACCGGTGACGAGTGCACCGTCCGGGTATGAACGCTCATGCGCTCTGTGAGCGGCGTCGTGCGGTTGCACATAAAGCGCGGGACGCCGCTGTGGTTCTGCGAGGCTGTGTGATAGACAAATGGATGGCACAGGTAGACGTCGCCGGGCGAAGATGTGGCCTCCACGACCCGAAGCGGCTGCCCCGTGTCGCTCGTGCCGTCTTGTCCCATCAAATAGGCCACGCGATCTTCCGGACTCTCTGCCTGGCCGGTCAGCGCAGCCAGCCAGGGATACGTCGCGTTGGACAGCCGAATGGCCTCGTGAATGTCTATGCCAGCAGGATGCTGAGCCAGTAAGCGGGCGACGGGGCGGTGTGACCCGGCGGCGATGAGGGTCGCCCCGCCATGCGAGGCAGTCTCGGAGAACATCGGCAGGAGCAAGAGGCCCTGGTCGGCGGCGTCCACGAAATGCCTGAAATGGCTGCCGTCCCAGTGCCAGCCGCCGGTCGGCACAGTCCAGGGCTTGTCCGCGCCGACGGCGAAGTTGACCGGCCACCAGCCCCAATTGGTAGGTTGGTTTTTGCCCGCCCACCGGTCGCGCCCAACCAGGTCCTCGATGGCACCGGTCAAACGGTCGGTCTGGCAGGCCTGGAAGACGGGATCACCGTACGCTTCCTTGATGTGGACCATCGGCTCCACCCAAGTGGTTTGGTCGTCTTTGCGAACGCCTTTTGCGGCCAGGCGCTCCCACAGGAAGGCTTGGGCGGCGAGGGCGCTTTCGCGCGGGAAGGCGCTTTCCAGCTTGACAAAGCCGTCACGCTCGAACTGCGCGACTTGGGTTTCCGTCAGCGTCTGGTACGTCATGGCTGTCTTTCCTGCGGCCCGAAGTCGGCCCGAAGTGTTCTTAAAAAGTCCCCGTAACCCATCTTGCGCCAGAAAGCCTGCGAGGCCGGATTGGCACGGACGACCTGGACTTCTACGTCCGTGATGCCGTGTGTGAGGAACCAGGCCCGGAGTCGATCATGGAGGCGGCGCCCGATGCCCTTGCTGCGCCAACCGTCGCGGACGCAAACGTCAGCGACGTACCCGCAATCGCCGGACTGGAGGGTCGGGCGGCGCATGATCTGGCCGAACGTGTAGCCGACAACAAAAGCCTCATGTTCGGCGACAAGTACGGCCGCGTGCGGGTTGTCTAGCTGGTCACCCAAGTACGTGAGGAACCAATCCGCCGCGGCCGCGCTCAGGGCGAGGCGCGGGTCGAAGGCGGCGTTGAGGTCCTGTAGCTCACGCCACAGGCCGATGACGGCGGGCAGGTCTGCCGTCCGCGCCGCCCGGATCGAAACCCCGCCCAAGGCGTCAGACATGTTCTAGTTCGCGCTCCGGCAGGGCCCGACCGGCCACACGGGCAATCTGCTTGTTCAGGGCCTGCAAGTAAGCCTTAGTGGACGCGACAAAAATATCCGTGTGGGCGGCGTGACCCGTGTAGATCATATCGCCGTCGGCCTTGATGCGGATGGTCACGTCGGCCATTGCGTCTATGCCCTCCGTCACGCTCTGGACCGTGTATTCGATCAACTCGTTGGGGACGCCCACGATGCGGTTAACGGCCCGGTAGACGGCGTCCACCGGCCCGTTGCCCGTATCGGCATCCATAAAGATAGCCCGGTTCTGGTGCCGCAGCTTCACGGTCGCGGTCGGGATGGCGTGGTCGCCGCAGGAGACTTGTACCTGGACAAGCTCATACGTCTGCGGGACGGTCGTCACCTCATCGGAAACGATGGCGTCTAAGTCTTCATCGTAAACCACTTTCTTGTTGTCGGCGACGGTCAGGAAGCGGGCGTAGATCTTCTCAAACTCGTCCTCGTTGGCGAACGAGTGGCCCAGCTCGGCCAGTCGGTGCCTTACACCAGCCCGGCCGGAGCGGGCCGAGAGAATAATTTTGCTCTCTCCAATCCCGACGGTCTTGGGGTCCATGATCTCATAGGTGGACCGCTCCTTCAAGACGCCGTCCTGATGGATGCCCGATGAGTGGGCAAAAGCATTCGCGCCGACGATGGCCTTGTTCGGCTGGACCAGAACGCCGGTCATAGTAGAGACCATGCGGGACGTCTTGTAAATCTCTTCGGTCGTCACGTTCGTCCGCAGCTTGTAAACGTCGGCCCGCGTGTGCAGGGCCATGACGACCTCTTCCAGAGACGTGTTGCCAGCCCGCTCCCCGATGCCGTTGATGGTGCATTCGATCTGCCGCGCCCCGGCCTGAACGGCGGCCAGTGCGTTCGCGGTCGCCATGCCTAAGTCGTTATGGCAGTGGGCCGAGAGCGTGACGTTCTCACTGCCCGGCACGTGGTTCAGGATGCCGGCGAACAGCGCCCCGTACTCGTCGGGCGACATATAGCCCGTCGTGTCCGGCACGTTGATGACCGTTGCGCCGGCCTTAATCACGGCCTCAATGACACGGTATAGATATTCAGGGTCAGCCCGGCCGCTGTCTTCGGTGAAATACTCGATGTCCGGGCAGCCCAAGGCGCGGGCGTACCTGACGGCGGCCACGCCGATCTCCAGCGCCTCGTCGCGCGTTTTGCGGAGCTTGTGCTTGAGGTGGCTCTCGCTGACGCCCAGCCCCGTGTGTATGCGGGGCCGCGCCGCGCCTTTCAGCGCCTCCCAGGCCGTGTCAATGTCTTTGGGGACGGCCCGCGTCAGGCCGCAGACCGTCACCCGGTCGCCCACAGCCGCCGCGACGCGCCGGACGGCTTCAAAATCGCCGGGACTGGAGATCGGGAAGCCAGCTTCGATGACGTCCACGCCGAGCCGTTCGAGCTGCCGGGCGATCTCGACCTTTTCGTCCACGTTAAGGGACGCGCCCGGCGACTGCTCACCGTCGCGTAGGGTCGTATCGAAGATTTGGACGCGGTTCGTTGGCATAGTCACTCCCTGTCTGGCGAACGTCCGAGTAGTTGAAAACGGCGTTGTTGCATAATTCAGCCTCCATGCCATGAATGGCACGGCTAACCGGCTCTCAGCCAAGAGGTACCGCTTCGCGGCACTAAGAGCGCCCGGATTTAACCTCCGCGAAGCGGGGGTTTCTGGCGTCCGCGCCGGTTAGCCGTGCGTTTCAACGCATGGAGGCTGAATTATGCTCGCTAGGCGAGGCACCCTCCGGGTGGAAGAGTCAGGACAGATGCACGATGGCCGAGCCCCTTTGTCCTCCGTCCGCAGTACGCCTCCCCTAGCGAGCAGTTTTCAACTGCTCGAACCTCCCGGCCTACTGGCTTTCCCTAAGATCCCGTCGCCTCTGTGACGTCCGACTTCTTAACCCAGGACATCAGCCCGCGCAGGTTCCGGCCCACGGCCTCGATCTGCGAGGCGTTGTCCATCGCGGCCAGGGCGTTGAACGAGGGCCGGTTGGCCTTGTTCTCCAGAATCCACTCTTTGGCGAACTGCCCATTCTGGATCTCCTTCAGAATTCGGCCCATCTCAACCTTGGTCTCGTCGTTAACGATGCGCGGGCCGCGCGTCATGTCGCCATACTGGGCTGTGTCCGATATGGAGTAGCGCATCCCGGCGATGCCGGCCTCATACATCAAGTCTACGATCAGCTTCAGCTCATGCAGACACTCGAAATAGGCGATCTCAGGCTGGTAGCCCGCATTGACCAGCGTCTCAAAGCCCGCCTTGACCAGCGCCGTCGTACCGCCGCACAGGACGGCCTGCTCGCCGAACAGGTCCGTTTCGGTTTCTTCTTTGAACGTCGTGTTCAGGACGCCCGCGCGGGTCCCGCCGATGCCTTTGGCCCAGGCCAGGGCCAGGTCGCGGGCGTGGCCCGTGGCGTCCTGCTGGACGGCGATCAGGCAGGGGACGCCCTTGCCCTCTTCATAAACGCGGCGGACCAGATGGCCGGGGCCTTTGGGGGCGACCATGAAGACGTCCACACCCGCCGGCGACTTGATCTGGCCGAAGTGGATGTTGAAGCCGTGTCCGAACGCCAGAGCGTTCCCAGGCTCGATGTTGGGCGCGATGCTCTCTCGGTAGACGTCGCCCTGAACCTCGTCGTTGATCAGGATCATGATGACGTCGGCCTCTTTAGACGCCTCTTCCACCGTCTTGACCGTCAGCCCGGCCTCTTCCGCCTGGCTCCAGCGCCGGGAGCCGGGACGCAGCCCCACCCGGACGTCCAGGTCGCTGTCGCGCAGGTTGAGCGCATGGGCGTGGCCCTGAGAGCCGTAGCCGATGACGGCAAGTTTCTTGCCCTGTAGCAGTGACAGGTCGGCGTCGTTGTCGTAATAAACCTTCGCTGGCATGTGTCTGTGTTTCTCCTAATCCCCCGGCAGAGCCGGTAACAGAAGCACCTTCAGGTGCTCCTTCGCTTTCAATTCGTCCTCTATGTCTTCCATGACATCGCGATAATCCCGCGCATAACGTCAAGCCGGTACGTCGCAGGCTGATGCTGATTGACGTAAGCCTCTACTTCGTCTAGCACTTCATTCTGGTTCATCATCAGGCCACATCCACCTATTTTAACGTATCCATCCAGTCCGGCGCAACGGGCAGGATGCTCACGTACAGGCTATCCAGCTTTCTGAGGTCACGCTCCGCTCTCTCCACGCGACCGTTATAGTCAGAGGCGTTGACTATGCTCCGGCTTGGCGGCACGACGACATACCACCAGCGACCCTCTTGATGTACGGCCTTCGGTAACACTTCGAGCGCAGCATCGGCTGGCTGGTACGGGGTCAGACGCTCTTGAACACGACTGACGATGTCTTGGATGCTGCGGTCGGGAGTCAATGCTTTACTCATGTTCCTACTCCAAAATAGCGGAAGAGTTTTCCGGCATCGCTCATCGCCCTTCCGGCCGCCTTACGATCAAGTCTGCGGTCAAAATAGTCCGCGTCAAGACGGAGGCGATACAGCCGCAACGCCGTGAGCGCAATGGCTGTGCGACGCGCCTCCGAGA
>JAYTRQ010000260.1:0-5841 GCA_043746125.1 Armatimonadota bacterium
GAGCGTGTCCATAGGGCAAGTTACGATGCCCCGTGCTTCCAGCCCTTTGCGGCGTATGTTCTGAGAACCGACGTAATCCGCATTGGACTGGAAGCCACAATGAAATCTCGCCCGCAGCAAGCTGCAGGGTATCAGAAAGATTGCGCCGGCAAGCCGCCGCTAGAGAGTGGCCGCTAGACGACCACTAAGATCAAATCAGGTAACGAAGCAAGCTTCGGGGAATGACACCCGATGAGATTCAACACGGAGAATATCTTGTCTTCGGAAAGACAAGGCGACATTTCCTCCCCATGTCTAAAGCCAGGGGCCTCCATGCCCCTCAAAGTTGGTGAGGCAGCGCATGGACAACAGCGCCGCCTTCCTCTCGGCGGGTGGCTACCACCACCATCTGGGTCTGAACACCTGGGAGAGTGCGGGCGGGACGCCGCCCCCGCCCGGCACGACAGGCCTGTGCCACGCCGCCTTCCTTTACCCCACCCACGCCGCCCTCCCCGATGCTTTGCGGCGAATCGTCGCGGCAGGCATTCCACTTGAGGGCGCCAGCGACCACGGCGTCATCGAGGCCCTATACCTGCGAGACCCGGACAACAATGGCGTGGAACTGTATTGGGACCGCCCGCGCGAGGCGTGGCCGCACACGGCGGACGGGGAGCTGACGATGTACACGCGGCGTCTGGACCTGGACGAGCTTCTGGGGGCGGGGGGTGAACCGCATTCCCTACTCGATCCGCCGACGCTGAGACGCCCGTGCCATCCGGCCCGGCGTTGGCGTTTGCCCTGGAGCGGTCGCGAAAGCGGAGAGGTGCAGGGCTGCGCCCGCGAACTCTAAAGCCGCCCCAGACAGGCGCAGGCCGGACAGGCGAACGTCTTCGCCCAGGCCTACGGCCGGGTGGATGCTGGGCGTCGCCTCAGACAGCGAATGCAGCCAGGTCTCCAGGACCGAGACCGGCGGCGGGGCGTCGTACGTCTTCTCGTCCAGGGCGTCCAAAGCATAGGAGGCGACCAGCTTGGGCAGCAGCGCGGCGAGCGTACCATGGCGGTCGAACAGGTCCAGGCCCACGAGGTCTCGGCCCAGCGCGAAGGCCGCGCCGATTTGGCCCTCCAGGGGAGTTGCCAGGGCACGCTGGAAGTCACCGAGGTCGGCCTGGTACCGCTCAGTGACGGCGTGCAAAGCCCCCGTGTCGCTCGGCACAGCCATGCGGTCCAGCTTGACGCCGATGTCCTCCCAAACCCGGCCCTGATCGGCGGATGCACGGCCGGACGATTGCAGCGACGCGGAGACTTCGGCAACCTTTTTCTGACGGCCCCGCGCGTTGTAGTGGGTCCCGGCCGACGAGAAGCGCTGGGTCTCTTGACGCCATCGGCCCGCCTCGACGCACGTGACGGGCAGGGTGAGGGTGGCACGGGCTTCCACCAGAACAGTCGTGTTGACGATGCGGTTCTGCTTCGCGCCGACCAGCTCCTCGCCGTCCAGCAGTAGAACGCGGTCTGCGCCGGCGTTGGTCAATGCTAGTTCCGGCACGGACCCGCCCGCGCTCCTCTCCTCGATCGTCAGCAGGCCCGCCGCCAGGGCAGCGTCCAGCAGTACGTAGGGGGCCGTGCCCAGATCGGTACCGAGCAGCGGGTACAGGCACAGGCCGCCGAAGCGGACCGGCTCGGCTGCCGTCAGACCTCCCAGCCTCGCCCGCCAGGGGGTGCTTGTCTGAGTCTCTTGCATCTTTTCTTGTGTAACCATTGTGCTTGCTTTCCTCGCTCCATTCGTGTTATGATAGACCTACTCCCATCCCCATCCGGAAACCGGAAGGACTCCCACCCGTGGCCGCCGAAAACTTTTTTGCCCCCGCCGCTTCCGGTTCCCCGAAACATCCTATGAGTATGACTCTCGAAGACACGCCCAGCACGAAGCCGGACTTCCTGGCGCCGCTGAAGCGGCGCACCCGCTCCCAGACGGTGACGGCACAGTTGTCAGAGTTGGCCCGCGTCTCAAGGACCGCCGTCCTGCGGCGGGCGGTCTCGGAAGACCGGGCGAGCCGGCCCACTTTGGAGACACTGATCGCCCTGGCTCGGGCGTATCTCCGGGCAGGCGACAAGACCGCTGCCGACGCCATCCTGGACGCACTCGTCCCACGACTGCGGAATGTGGTCCGCCCTAAAGTGGCGGCGTGGGGGACGAGAGCCTTGCCGGACCAGGAGGACGCCGTGGCGGAGGCCGTAGTGAGGCTCCTGCGGTCGGTCTCCAACCTGACGCCTGCGGAGGAGTTCTGGGAGTGCAATTTCACGCACTGCTTCGGCCTGCGGATCAGCACGATTTTGCGGGACCTCTCCGCCCCAGCCCATACGGGGCCTCGGACGGTCTCGCTTTCCGGGGCGACCGACGAGGGCGGGGACCGGGACGGCCTGCTGAACCTGCCCGATTGGGGGGCCGCCGCCGACTTCACCGCCGTGGAGGCGCGGGAAATGTCCGCCGCTCTGGGCCGGGACAACCCGCAGATTAGCCGTTACCTGTTCCTGGTCGGCCAGGGCTACACGGACGAGGAGATTGCGGCCCCTCTGGGGACGACGACGCGAACGCTCCGCAATTGGAAGGCGAAGGCGCGGGAGGCTTTGGTGGAGTGGCACAAGGCGTGAGCTGTCCCGGCACTGGAAGTGCCCGTCTGCTCGGAGGAAATCTCTCCGGGGTTGAAGACGCGGCCTCTGTCACCGATTCCTCAGTCGCAGAGCGACTTCCACTCAGGAGTAGACTGGCACTTCCAGTGTCAGGACAGGCTTGAACCGAGACATTACTATGACCAACATGACCGATAACACGACGCATCCTCTCTCCGAAGACTTGTCGGACGACCCCGACGCCTACGACGTCGTCGGTGCATTCGCCGCCGCGCAGGACGCCCGGCCCGAAGACCATACGGTCCTGCGCCAATGGACCAGGCGCTTCCCGCAGTTCGCGGATGACCTCATCGCCTTCGGCTACGCTCGGGCGACTCTGGGCTGGTCCCTGACAGATCCCATCGAAGGCGAGACGGACCAAGTGGCCCCAGCCAGGGCGCTGATTTCCGATCTGATGGCAGAGGCCAAATCGCGCGGCCTGTCCGTGACCACGTTCACAGAGGCCATCGGCCTGGACAGGACGCTTTTGGCCTCCCTGAACCAGCGACTGCTGGAAACGGCCAGCCTGCCTCGTGCCCTCGCGGCGCGGATCGGGGCAGCCCTGGATCGGTCCGTGGAGGAGGTCGCGAGCTACCTGCGTCAGCCGCCGCGCCTAGCGGCGGGCGCCCATTACAAGTCTAAGCAAGCGCCGTCGCTGGTCGCCGAATCGCGGCCCCAACCGACGTTCACAGAGGCCCTTCGCTCTGCGAACGCGCTGTCAGAAAGTGACCGTGCCTACTGGCAGGCAGAAATCGAAAAGAACGAGGTGCTGGGAAATGAGTGACATTCGACGACACGCGCAAAAACGACGCACTGAGATCGGCCTATCTTTGGACGAGCCGGCGCCTGCCGAGCAGGTCTTGCGGGCCTGTCAGACGGCAATCGGCTTTGAGCGCTGCTTTCTGCCTTCCGGCCACGGCCTGCTGGCCGGGGCGGTCGCGGTCTTGGACGTGAGCACGGAGGCCATCTACCAGGACGAGACCCGGCCGCCCGAGGAGGCGCGGGCGGACGCCGCCCACGAGTTCGCCCACGTCTGGCTGCACAAGGAGAGCGGGCATTGCACGGCGGGCGACCTGGACCACCTGGGCGGCACGGAGACGACGGTCGGCGCGTGGAGCAAAGTCGATGGCTACTCCCCCGTCCAGAAGCGCGAGGGCGAGGCCAACCTGTTCGCGGCCGAACTGCTGCTGCCCGGCCCGCTGGCCCGCCGGCTGTTCGGAGAAGGCAAGACGGCCCAGGTCATCGCCGAGGAACTAGGCCTGCCGTGCGGGCTGGTCCAGCGTCAGTTGATGGACTCGGTCCTGCTGCCACCGATGGGAGACGAAGCCGCCCCGGAAGAGGTGGCGGACGCGGGCCAGACAACGGTTCCGATGCTGGACGCTTTCCAGCAGGCGGCGGCGCACGTGGCGCAAGGCCCGCTCCTGCTCGGGGCGGGGCCGGGCACGGGGAAGACCAAGACTCTGGTCGGCCGCTGTCAGTTCCTGACGCAGACGTTGGGCGTCCCTGCCGAAAAGATCCTGGCCCTGACATTTTCGCGGCAGGCGGCGAACGAGATGCGGGAGCGGCTGGCCCAGTCGGGCGTCGGCACGTCGGGGGCAGGGCCGTGGGTGGGCACATTCCACTCGTTCGGCCTGGACGTCCTGCGCCGCTTCGGGGGGCGCCTCGGCCTGAGCCAAGACGTCACACTTTTGGACACACTGGACGCCGTCACGCTGCTGGAAAACCACCTGCCGGAACTCGATTTAGACGTGCTGGACAACCTGTACAACCCGGCGATCTCGCTGGGCGGCATCCTCAAGCAGATCTCTCGGGCCAAAGACGAGTTGTGCTCGCCCCCCGGCTACGCCGCGCTCTGTGCCGAGATGTCGGCGCGAGCCGAACAGGCCAGGCAGGACTACGACGCCAAGACCGGTAAGAAGCTCAAGAAGGACTTGGAGCCGATCGAGAAAGCACTCTTGCAGGCCCATAAGGCGGCTGAGGTGGCTCACGCCTACATCGTCTACGAGCGGCTGATGGCCAAAAACGGCTTTCTGGACTTCGCCGACCTGATCTCCCGCGCGGTACAGATTTTAGAGGAGAACAAGGACGTACAGGCGATGCTCCAATCCGAGTACCCGCATGTACTGGCCGACGAGTACCAGGACGTCAACCGCGCCTGCGCCCGCCTGGTCCGCCTGCTGGCCGGCGAGGCGGCAGCGGGGCTGTGGGCGGTCGGAGACCACCGGCAGAGCATCTACCGGTTCCGGGGCGCGTCCCCGGCCAACGTCGCCGCCTTCAAGCAGGATTACCCGAGCGGGCAGCGTCTGGAACTGGGCATCAACTACCGCTCTCGGACGCCGATTGTGGACCTATTCGGGACGGCGGCGCGGGGGATGGAACCCACCCCGGCTCACAAGTTCGCCACCCCTCCCGAAACGGGAGGGGGAGGAGGTTTCGGAGAGGAGCCGTCCGCAGCCGTGGCCATAATCTCTTCCTCCCTCCGTTTCGGGGGGAGTACCGGCGAAGCCGGGGAGGGGGGTCTCTGGCACGCCCACCGGGGCGAAAACCCCGCAGCCCCCTGCCCCGCCGTCACCCTGGCCGTCGCGCCCGACGAGGACGGACAGGCGGACGGCATCGCACGACGCATCAACGACATGAAGGCGGCGGGCCTGCCTTACCGTGATCAGGTCCTCCTGTGCCGGACTAACCCGCAGGCCGCCGATCTGGCCGAGCGGCTGTCCGCGCGGGACGTGCCCGTGTTGTATCTGGGCGATCTGCTGGACCGGCCCGAAGTCAAAGACCTGCTCTGCCTGCTGTCTCTGTTCGCCGATGGCGACGGGTCCGGCCTGCTGCGCGTGACCTCCTGGCCCGAGTACGAGGTCCCCCGGGCGGACGTCCTGGATCTGCTGAAACGCCTCCCCGTTGGGCAGACGACCCTGCTCGCCCTGCTGCAAGGGCCAGGCCTGCACGACGGGCTGGCCCGCCTGGGCAAGCACCTGGCCGAACTAGAGACGATGGAGAACGACCCGGCCGCCCTGCTCCGGCATTACCTGTTCGGGCTTTCGGACTATTTGCGGCACCTGTACGCGGGTGAGCCGAAACCGTTCCTTCAGATGCAAAAGGGCCTGGCGATCCACCACCTGCTAGGCGTCGCCGCCGGCTTTGACCGGCGTGTCGTCGCCCCGGCGGGGTCGGAGGGGGTCGGGAACAAGGTCC
>JAYTRQ010000261.1:0-5839 GCA_043746125.1 Armatimonadota bacterium
CTCACTCGGGAGGGCATAGCCGGCCGGAAGCAGGGCGACGTTGAAGAACGTCAGGAGACAGTCCAGCGCAAGGAGCAGGACGCCCAGACCGGCCACGCCGTTCGCGAAGCACCACAGCCAGCCGAGGAAGAACGCGCCCCAGTTCCAGTGCAGCTCAGCCACTTCCATCGGGACGCCATACTCCCCGCCCGAAGTGTTCTCCTGCGAGTCGTCTTGGTAGCGGATGGGAGGGGCAACGTAGGACGGAGGCAAAATGGGAGGCGGCGGGGTGGGCGTCTGGTCCCCGATGGGGGGCGGCCAGATGGCGGCGGGGGAGTGGACGAAGGCCTCGGCCGCCGCCCGCTTGCACCGCAGGCATTCTTTGTCAAACACCGTGAGCGCGTAGCCGCATTTGGGACAGTCCATCGCCGTTCTTTCCTAACGCCCCCCACGCCTAGGGTTTGGGCAGCACACTCATGATCATTCGCCACGCTTGCTCCACGTCCTCCGCATATCCTACCGCACGTGACCAAGGGGCTTCTACGTAATGGCTGATCTCAAACCTGGCTTTCGCCGGGCCGAGGTGTCTCCCTCTAACTTGTCCTTCAGGCTGGCGACGACACTAGGGTCGGCCAGTGTGCTCGTGTCGCCCAGGGCGCGGCCCTCGGCGATGTCGCGCCGGTTCCTTCACTGACCCATAAAGTTCATACCTAGGCACCCTACCAGGAACACGCAGGCTTCAACGCCGAACAGAATGACGGAGGAGATGGTACTGACAACCCACCGCAGGCCAATCGTAAACCTTCGTGTCCCGTTATAGATACACCGCGCGACGAGGGCAACGCTTGCTATCATCACCAGCCCGGACATTAGCATGAAGATACCATTGCAGAACGGGTAAGCCACCCCGCGCGTCGTCACAATATTGTAGAACCTGAGCAAGAAGAGAGTGACGCAGATGACGAAAGTTCCCCCTGCGATAGAGCCAAGTTTACGGTTTGTCATTTCATCACCTCAGATATCCCATCACCTCCGACACTGGAAGTGCCGTCGCCTTTCGGTCCAGAGGTGAAACTCATGCGGGTTTAGCCTTCCTCCGAATACTTGTCCTTCAGGCTGGCGACGACACTAGGGTCGGCCAGTGTACTCGTGTCGCCCAGGGCGCGGCCTTCGGCGATGTCGCGGAGCAGGCGGCGCATGATCTTACCCGACCGGGTTTTAGGCAGCTCGGCCGTGAACAGAATGTCGTCGGGGCGGCAGATGGCACCGATCTTCTTGGCGACGTGGTCTTTGAGCTGGCCGGCCAGTTCTGACGTGTGCGGGGAGGTCTCTTTGAGGGTGACGAAGGCGGCGATGGCCTGCCCCTTGATCTCATGACTCCGGCCAATAACAGCCGCCTCGGCGACGCTCGGATGGTCTACCAAAGCCGACTCGACCTCCATCGTGCTGACGTTGTGGCCCGCGACCAGCATGATGTCGTCCACGCGGCCCAAAAGCCAATAGTCGCCCTCCTCGTCCCGGCGGGCGCCGTCGCCGGGGAAGTAGTAGCCCTGTTCGGCGAACTTGCTCCAGTAGACGCTCTTGTAGCGCTCATCGTCGCCCCAGAGCGTTCGCAGCATGGACGGCCAGGGCTGGGTGATGACAAGTATCCCTGTCTGGTCCGTGCCGTGTGGGAGCGGATGGCCCTGCTCATCCACCACTTCGGCGGCGATGCCGGGGAAGGGGCGCGAGGCGCTGGCCGGTTTGGTCGTGACCAGTCCGGGCAGGGGCGTGATCATGATGGCCCCGGTCTCGGTCTGCCACCAGGTATCCACGATGGGGCAGCGGCCGTGCCCAATGTGCTTGTTGTACCAGATCCAGGCTTCTGGGTTGATCGGCTCGCCCACCGACCCTAACAGGCGCAGGCTGGACAGGTCGTGCCCGGCAGGCCAGTCCACGCCCCACTTCATAAAGGCCCGGATGGCGGTCGGGGCCGTGTACATGATCGTGATGCCGTGGTTCTCAATCAATGACCAGAAGCGGTCACGCTGGGGCCAGTCCGGGGCGCCTTCGTACAAAAAGACCGTCGCACCGTTTGCAAGCGGCCCGTAGACGACGTAGGAGTGGCCGGTCACCCAGCCGACGTCGGCCGTACACCAGTAGACGTCACTGTCTTTGATGTCGAAGATGTACTTCATGGTCGCCGCCACGCCCGTCAGATATCCACCGGTCGTGTGCAGGATGCCCTTGGGCTTGCCCGTCGAGCCGGACGTGTACAGAATGTACAGCGGGTCTTCAGCGTCCATCGGCGGGGCGTCGTGCTTGATGGAAGCCTCGTCCATCAGCCGGTGCCACCAGAAGTCGCGCGTCTGATGCATCGGGACGTGCTTGGCATCATCCGTCCGGTTCACCACGACCACTTTCTCTACTGTCGTGTGACCTTCCAGGGCCTTGTCAGCGGCGTCTTTGAGAGCAACCCGATTGCCCCGCCGCCAGCCGCCGTCGGCCGTGATGAGCAGTTTGGACCCGCTGTCGGCGATCCGCTCGCGCAGGCTGTCGGCCGAGAAGCCGCCGAAGACGACCGTGTGGACCGCCCCAATACGGGCACAGGCCAGCATGGAGATGACCGCCTCGGGGATCATCGGGAGGTAGATCGTTACCCGGTCGCCCTTGCCGACGCCCAGGCTCTGGAGCACATTGCTGAACTTACAGACCTCGCGGTGCAGATCCCAGTAGGTCAGGACGCGCTGGTCGCCCGGCTCGCCTTCAAAAATGATGGCGGCCTTGTTGCGGCGTGCCCCGGTCAGGTGCCGGTCCAGGCAGTTGGCGGCGACGTTGAGCTGGCCCCCGACGAACCACTTAGCGTGGGGCGGGTTCCACTCGCAGACTGTGTCCCAGGGCTTGGTCCAGGTCAGCAACTCTTTGGCTTGGCCGGCCCACCAGCCTTGTGGGTCGGCCGCAGCCTCTTCGTAAATCTTGGGGTCGTTGGCGTTAGCCTGCACGGCAAAGTTGGGCGAAGGCGCAAACGTTCTCTGTTCATCTGCCACGGTGCAAAGTCTCCTGTGGGTTATAATCCTAGCGCGAAAAGAGTTTAGCGACCGGTACACGCAGGTCGGGCAGCACATCCCCACCACCTAGGATATCGGCTACGCCAAGTTCGCGAGCAGCGACGCCGGCACAATGCACGGTCAGAAGGCGCGTTGCCGGGTTCAGTTCCCAGACGAGACGGACTCCCAGGTCCAGCCATTGCTCGACCTTTTCGGCCACCTCCCGCCTTGTATCGTTCGGGGAGCGCGTTTCCAGCACGATGTCGGGCACAACCGGCACGTAACTCCTCGGCACTGAGTCCGGGAGCCTGTCTTTGGCGATGAAGGCAAAGTCAGGCGCGAGAACGGTGTCCGGGTTCCGGCCAACGAGGAAGCCGGTCTCGGCGGCGAACGTCTCGCCCAAGTCTTGGTCAATCACTATCTGCCCC
The DNA here is from genome assembly GCA_043746125.1 of Armatimonadota bacterium. Classification (GTDB taxonomy): domain Bacteria; phylum Armatimonadota; class Armatimonadia; order Armatimonadales; family Capsulimonadaceae; genus JANXMY01. The sequence continues at coordinate 3,434 of JAYTRQ010000261.1, forward strand.
ACGTAGATGGTTAGGCGGGACGTGGTGCTTCCATGCATTCCTCCAGGCGGCGTCATTTCGCGGAGTTCTCCTCGGACGAGTGCGTAGTGATAGCCTTCGGCGGAGAGGCGCTCCAAGTCCTGCGCGGTATGAAGGATAGGTGGTGCCAGGGTCGCGGTGGTCATTGCAGTCCTACTCCATCGGGTACTTGAGGCCCCACTGCCCGCGCAGCGTGTCCAGCGTCTTCATAATAGACAGCGTCTCGGACAGAGGCAGCAGGTCGCTCTCGGTCTTGCCCGCCCGCAGGCAGTCGCCGACTTCTTTGGCCTCGTAGTTCATGCCCTGGCCCTCGTATGGGATGGTGACTTCTTCACTCTTGCCGCCCGAATTGACCGTCAGCGTCGCAGCCTTCCACCAGGGGGCGTGCAGCTTGATGGAGCCGTCCGTGCCCAAGATCTGCGCCTCGTGCGGGGTGTTGATACGGATGCCGGTGGTCAGGGACGCGATCTGCCCGCCCGCGTAGAGCAGGGCCATCGCCGCCTGCTCGTCTACGCCCGTCTCGCCCATCTGGGCCACGCCCGTGATCTGGGTGGGCGTGCCGAAGAGCATGGACGCAAGCGAAACGGGATACACACCGACATCCAGCAGGCCGCCGCCGGCCAGGGCGGGGCTGAAGAGCCGGCTGTTCGGGTCCACGCCCGCCCGGAACCCGAAGTCGGCTTGCAGCATTCGAACCTCGCCAATCGTGCCGTCGGCAATCAGCTTGCGGACGTGGGCCATTGCGGGGAAGAAGCGCGACCACATGGCCTCCATCACGAACAGGCCCTTGGCGCGGGCGGACGCGATCACCTCTTCGGCCTCTTTGGCGTTGACGGTGAAAGGCTTCTCGCACAGGACGGCCTTACCGTGTTCCAGGCAGAGTTGGATGGCCTCTTTGTGGCCAGGATGGGGCGTGGCGACGTAGATGACGTGAACATCCGGGTCGGCGGCCAGAGCCTCATAGCTCGCGTACCGCTTGGGAGCGCCGAACTTGTCAGCAAAGGCGTCGGCCTTCCCCTGGGTGCGCGACCCGACGGCGTGCAATTTGGCGTCGGGCACGGACTTCAGCCCATCGGCGAACTGGTGGGCGATGGAGCCGGGGGCAAGAATGCCCCAGTTTATGATCTCGGAAGTGATGGGTGTCAAGATGGGTTACCTCGCAGGTGTGCTGTCGGACTTGTTCGCCGCCTCCCGACGATTCTCCTGCCCACAGGTTTGGGGGCGTGACGTTTTATGATGACTGGCGTTCCGGGCGGCGGAGGGATATTTCCCCACCGCTTGCGCCGGTTGGCATGATTCTTGCACTAGGTATTGTTGCTGGTCAGGAAATCCCGCCCTCGCCACCCAGGGGAACGCACGATGGGTCTGGCGCATGTCCAACTACAGCCTAGTCGTCCCCGTCACACTGGCCCTGGGGGTTTTATACCTTGGAAACCTGGAAGTTCATTCTCTCCGCGCCGAACAGGCCACGGCCCTCGCAGCGGAACGGGCGCAGCAGGCAGCCCTCTTGAACTCGGTGTCGGACAGCCAGTTGCAGTTGCTCAAGAAGGTGTCGGATCAGCAGGTGGACAGCCTGAAGGACGAGCGGTCGCAGTGGGCGGCCATGCAGAACTTCGAGCGGCAGTACATCGTTGAGCAGCTTAAGGCCAAAGGTAATGCCCCGGCGCCAGCTCCGGCCCCTGACAAGCACGTCAAGACCCCCTCCGACCCACTGAGGCGGCGACTAAGGCTTCGCGGCAGGCGGATAGAGTTCGATCCGGCTGATCTGCGCAGCGTTCGGATATGTCGGGTTTGCGGAAGCCCGAACGACCAAGCGGAAGGTGTCGGTGGTCACCGGCGGGAAGCTCGCGCGGTAATGGTACAAGTCGGCGTAGTCGTGTTCACTAAAGACGATCTTATCCTGCCCGTGAGCGCGCACGACCCCCTCAAACTCGGTGGGATGGCCCGCCGGGTCGGAGAAGCGGATCACGATGCGCCCGATTAAAGCGGGCCGGGGGAGTGTCACCTGAATCCAGTGTGGGTGCGGCGTGTCCAACGACGAATGCCACCGGTGCGACAGGTCGCCCGCCGGAGCGAAGTCGCCGTCAATGACCAGAGCGGTGCCGCCCGGCTCCTGCGCGTACTCGCCGTCCGAGGTCGCTTTCGCGCCCAGGCGGGCCAGGGCAAGGTTGCCGGGATGGTCCGGCTCGGTCGTCGCCGCCTCCGTCGTCCCGAGGATGGGGTAGCAGGTGAAGCCCTCTTCCTGGACCTGCCAGTATGGTTGGTAATGATGGGCGTCTTCACCGGAGACGGCAAAGTGGAGCGGCTGCCCCGGCAGAGGGGAGAGGCGCTTGACCAGGTCTTCGGGAGGGGTTGCGAGGTGCGGCCCGCGCCCCACGCCGCCCGCCC
>JAYTRQ010000262.1:0-1791 GCA_043746125.1 Armatimonadota bacterium
AAGGTCGTCCAGCCCGCAGTCAATAGCGGAAACCATGCCGAGGTTGGGCAGACTGTCCGACCAGGTGCGCTGGGACTCGCGGACGCGGTTCCAGCCGGACACGGACTCGGGGAAGGGGTCGCTGATAAACCCGCCAAGCTGGATATAGTAGAACGGCAGATCGGGCTGCCCCAGGTCGGCGCGAAAGGACTGGACAAGGGCGGTCATGCGGGCCTCATAGAGCGCGGCGTCGGCGGGGTTGGCATCGGACTCGCCCTGATACCAGAGGATGCCGGCGACTTTGCCGCCATTGGCCCGGACGCGCTCCAAAGTCGCGCCGTAGAGCGACGCCCCGCCCATGCCACGCCGGCTCGGCTCCCACTGCTGCATGGAAGTCCCGCCGTGCGCGGCCGGGATCAGGCCGATGGGAACGCTGGTCTCGGCCACGCGCGTCTTAGCGAACGTCAGGCCCAGGCCCGCGCCCTTGTCACGGGTATCCTCTCGCGGCGCGATGGTCTTCGGCATGGGCAGGCCACAGATCGCGTGGTGGACCGGCTGGGGCGACTCGTTCAGCCAGTGCAGCGGCTCTTCGGCCCGCGCCCACGACTCGCGGGACTGGAACGAATGGACAAGCGGGTGCGGTTCCTCGACGTCCACCAGGTCCCCCACCCCCTCCATGTTGCTCTGCCCAGCCAGCACCCACAAGTCCCCGACTAGAACGTTCTTTGCCCCACCGACCTCGTAAGGCCCACCGGCCGAGAGTTCGACCGTCTCGCCCGTGTTCAGCGTCACCTGAACTTTTCCGTCGGCATCTTGCTGCAATACCTGGTTGTCTTGAAGAATCATTTCGGCACGTCACCCTCATTTACGGGAGTAGAGATCGGGAAATTAAGATGCATCCGGCTCGCCGTCGGCACTGTCTGACCTTTGTACTTGCTGCCCAGGCCGGGCGAGCCGTAGGGACGATCGGCAGGAGTGCTCATGGCGAAGAACGAGATCTGCCCGACCTTCATGCCGGGATACAGGCGGATGGGCAGGTTAGCGACGTTAGACAGCTCCAGCGTAATGTTACCGTCAAATCCTGGGTCCACATAGCCGGCTGTGGCATGAACAATTAGGCCTAGCCTCCCCAGCGAACTTTTGCCTTCGAGTCGCGCAACCAGATCGTCGCCCAGCTTCACCCGCTCCACAGTGTTGCCCAAGATAAACTCTCCGGGATGAACAATGAACGGCTCGTCGTCTTCCACCGTCACCATCTCGGTCAGGTCCGGCTGGGGCGACTTAGGGTCAATACAGGAGTGCTTGTAATTGCGGAAGACCAGAAAGCGGCGGTCCAACCGAATGTCATAGCTGGCCGGCTGAACCAGTTCCTCGTCGTAGGGGGTGATGACGATGCGCCCGGTGGCAAGGCTCTCTTTGATACTGCGGTCGGATAGGATCATAGGTGAAAATTTAATCCGGAGGTTTCGCGTTATGCCTGCGTTGAGGGGTGTTAATTCCCGGCTTGAGAGAGCGCTTCGGCTGAATGGCCTCGTTCTGCGCCAAGGGGGCGATCAGGGAGTGATCAAGCTCATCCTCATCCACAAATAGCGAGGTCCGGACATCCCGGCGGCGTTTTCAAAGCCAACCGCACACGCGCAGGCAGCGGCGGGGACGTTTTCGCGGCCCACGCGCAGCCAGACCTCCTCGTAAGGGCGTGCCCCGGCCAGGAAGGCGCACAGGCGCGACAGCAGAGCCTTGCCGACGCCTACGGAGCGCATGTCGGGAGCGACTAAGAGGTGCTGGATCTCGACATCATTCTCGACCACGTCT
>JAYTRQ010000263.1:0-5821 GCA_043746125.1 Armatimonadota bacterium
GAGGGAATGATCACCGAGAGCGGCCTCATGGCCGCTCAGGTCACCGGAATTCTGACGCTCCTAGAAATGCGTGGTTTGGCGAAGCGTGTTCCCGGAGGAGCTTTCGTCCGGGTGCTCTAGCCGGCGTTTCTCTCAGGACAGACAGAAGCCGCCTGCTTCACTGAGGACGCGGGCGGCTTTTGCGGGGGCATTGTATCCAGGTGCGGCTCAGGCCGTCTTCCGGCGCCACAGGCCCCAACCCATCCCACCAATCAAGAGCATCGTCGCGAATGCGGCTGACGAGGGTGCCTCAGGCACGGGGCTCGGTGTCTTTACGTTGGACCCATTGTGACCGTGGCTGCCCGATATGGCCGCGATCGCGGCGGCTGTCGCTAAGGCCGGCCCGAGGTCGTTTAAGGCTTGGGCGGGAATGAGGCGAGCAAACTCGAGGCTTCCAGCCGTTTTTATCACCGGCGCCTGCTCTACAAGCAAAGCTTCCATCTCTGGGGCCAGGGAAGTATTTACTACAGGTGTCTCCGTCATAAGCGCTGGGGTGATGAAGGCAGCATCGTAGCCCAACGGAGACGTTGACTGGGAGATCTGAGGGGCGATCTGCTTGAGTTGGTCCTGTGCAGTCTCCTCTTGACCAGGGGGGAGTGAAGACATCATCGGATTCCCGCACGCTAGCTTCAGGACCGCCTCTCCGGTCACTCGAGACGTGAAGACCCGCGTACCTGCGGGCAGATGCGACTGTATCCAATACTCGTGGCCGTCAGGCCGGATACAGGCAACACGATAGACACCGGTCGACTGGAGTGTCGAGAGCGACAGGTTATGAAGGACATAACGGCCGATCTCGGCGTAGGAAATGTGGAAGTGTCGCGCAAGGCGTGCCCGGACAAGCGGCGAGATTGTGACTTCCTGCCCCAGCTCCGGGACGGTGCTGACGCTATATTGCAGAAAAGACTCAGCCGGAACGGGGCCGTGACCTGCCGCGAATGTGGGTAGGCAACTCGAGAGACCTATCAGAGCGACGGCGGAAATCGTGCGATGCATGTCTTCTCCCACAACTAGTATCTCTTCACGGTAGAATAGAGAGACTGACTATTACCCCGGATTGAAGCCTGGGTTTTCGGTAGAGCGAGTGTCCGCTTAACGCGGAAAAAGAAAATCAACCTGTCTATTTTACTTTGACAGTCTACTAGGACAGCGTATTGTTGACTGGAACGAAGCTATCATATCATAATTATTCGAAAAAACGATGTAATCTAGCGTCCAAACATGAAAACTAGTAGGACTACCTCGCTGGATTACCGGCACATACGCAAACACCCACCCGTCGAGGTAACAAAATCTGCGGTTTGAGTGTTATAATGTAGGATGAGGAAACTAAATCTGTATGGCAAAGAAGTTGATCATAGTTGAATCGCCGGCCAAGACCAAGACGCTCAAAGGTTTTCTGGGAGCAGACTATCAGGTCGAGGCGAGCATGGGGCACGTCCGTGACCTGCCGGAAAAGAAGCTGTCGATTGACCTGGACAATGACTTCGCGCCCACCTACGTCGTCATCCCGGAACGCCAGGACGTGGTCGCGAGGCTGCGGGCGGCCGTCAAGAACGCCAGTGAAGTCTACCTCGCCTCCGACCCGGATCGTGAGGGTGAGGCGATCTCTTGGCACTTGCAGGAGGCTCTGGGACTTCGGAACCCGCGGCGTATTCAGTTCAATGAGATCACTAAGACAGCGGTCCACGCCGCCCTGCTCAACTCCCGCTCGATTGACATGGACCGGGTGAACGCCCAGCAGGCGAGGCGCGAGCTGGACCGAATCGTAGGCTACAAGATCAGCCCTATTCTGTCCAAGAAGGTGCGCCCCCGGTTATCGGCCGGGCGCGTTCAGTCGGTGGCCGTGCGTTTGATCGCGGACCGGGAGCGTGAGATTCTTGCTTTCAAGCCTGTCGAGTACTGGTCCGTGACGGCAACGCTAACCCCGGATACTGCCAAGAGCAAGTTTGACGCGGCCTTGATTGAGCGCGACAGCAAGAAGCTGGAGATATCCAACCAGAAGGCGTCCGACAAGATCATGGCGGATTTGGAAGGCAGCTCCTACGCCGTCAAGTCCGTCAAGCGTAGCGAGAAGCGGCGCAACCCAGCCGCCCCTTTCATCACGAGCACCTTGCAGCAAGAGGCGTCTCGAAAGCTTGGCTTCGGTGCCAAGAAGACCATGCAGGTCGCTCAGCAGTTGTATGAGGGTGTAGACGTTCCCGGCGAGGGTCACGTTGGCCTAATCACCTACATGCGGACTGACTCGAACCGCATCGCCGATGAAGCGCAGCAGGCCGCCCGACAGTTCATCGTCCAGACTTATGGCGCGAAGTATGCGCCGACCGCCGCCAAGCAATACAAGAAAAGCGGCGCGGCTCAGGACGCTCATGAGGCCGTCCGCCCCACGGATGTCGCCCGCCTGCCGGAAAAGGTAGCACAGACCCTAAACCGGGACCAGGAGCGCCTGTACAAGCTAATCTGGCAGCGGTTCGTCGCCTCGCAGATGGCACCTGCCGTGTTCGACGTCGTCACGGTAGACATCACCGCCCGCAACTATACGTTCCGCGCCACCGGCTCGACCATCAAGTTTGACGGTTTCCTGCGCGTCTACGCCGAGGGCAAGGACGACAACAAGGTGGAGGACGAGGACAAGCAGCCATTGCCGCCGCTGACGGAAGCGCAGGCCTTGAAGCTGCTCGCCCTGACGCCCAAGCAGCATTTCACCGAACCTCCCCCGCGCTTCACCGAGGCGACTCTGGTGAAGGCTCTGGAAGAGAAGGGCATCGGCCGCCCCAGCACCTATGCGTCCATCATAGCAACCATTCAAGACAGGCAGTATGTAGAACTGGCTGAAAAGAAGTTCCGTCCCACGGAACTCGGCCTGACCGTCAATGATCTGCTCGTCAAGCACTTCCCGAACATCCTGGACGTTAAGTTCACGGCCGGCATGGAGGCTGAACTTGATGCCGTTGCTGAGGGGAAGGAAGATTGGGTCAAGATGATGCGGCGGTGGTATGACCCGTTCGCAGAGAGCGTCAAGAAGGCCGGCGCGGAGATGGAAAATCTGAAAGTCCCGCCGCGCGAGGCCGGTCAGGACTGCCCGGCTTGTGGTAAGCCGATGGTCATCCGCGAGAGCAAGTATGGCGAGTTCATCTCATGCTCCGATTACCCGAAGTGTAAGACCATTGTCCGGCCAACTTCCGAGGAGTCGCAGGGTGAATGCCCCAAGTGCGGGAAGCCGATGGAGGAGCGAGCTGGCCGGTTCGGAAAGTTCATCGCCTGCATGGACTACCCGGAGTGCAAGACGACCAAGCAGCCCGTCGCGGCACGGGTAGACGTCCCCTGCCCCAAGTGTGGCGGCGAAGTGGCCCAGAAGCGCAGCAAGAAGGGCGCGACGTTCTTCGGCTGCAACAACTATCCGAAGTGCGACTTTGTCGCCTGGGGCAAACCCATCGGCCGCTCCTGTCCCAAGTGCCAGTCGGCGCTTGTGGAAAACACGTTCCGGGGCGGGCGCGTCTCGGGGATCAAGTGCAATAGCTCGACGTGTGATTACAAAGAGGCCGCGCCCAAAAGCCCGGACAAAGAGCCGGAGCCAAGCGTGATGCACGAGTTCTCGGATGCTGATGCTCCCGCACCCGAACGGGAGTTAGCGGCCGTCTGACGCCGGTGGACAGACAGGTATGACCGTTCTCAGCGAAAGCTCGTCGCAACTCCCGCCGTCGTCCAGCGCCGACGACCTCCGCAAAGCGACCGAGGCGGCGCGGCTGACGGGATGCCAAGTCTACCACATGCCACAGGACTTCAGCCAGTGCGAGACGGCGGGAAATGCATTGGCCGCCGTTCCTACGCAAGAACAAAAAACTCCAGCAATCTAGACCGGCTACATCCCTGACCCACTCCGTTATGAGGCCGTTTACGTCGCGTTTCTGGAGAAGCGGATACGGCTGCTGAATGACCCTGCGCAACATTTGGAAGTGCAGGAGTTTGACCGATGAAGCGGCGACTCGGGTGGGAACTCCTTATGTGGCTGTAGACGTGGGACAGGTTGAGAGCGGCGAATGGATTGTTGTCGAGGCAGGTGACGCCCAGTTCTCAGGCGTCAGCCAAACGCCTCTCCTGCCGCTTTGAAGTAGGCTATCTCAGATCACTTATGGATGATTTACCGTAATGACGATTGACCGGCGGGCGTGACACGTCCGGCCTTAGAGGGAGTCCATGTTAGCGCTGAATTTCTATACCGACCTTATCGGGGACGCTTTGAAGAAGGGCCGCAAGACGGCGACTATCCGGCTGGGCGACAAGAGCGACAAGTATCAGACCGGCCAGATCGTCTGGGTGACAGTCGGACAGCGGTTCGCCCGGCGCAAGAAGATCTTTTGCGCCATTCTGGACGCCGTCGAGGTCAAACCCGTCGGTGAATTGTCGCCGCGTGACATCCAGCGTGAGAACCCGGAGTTCCGCACGAAAGATGAAGTGGTCCAGCTTTTAGGGCGTATCTACGGACATGAGGTTCTTGACGACGAGCCATGTACCGTGATCTACTTCTCCCCAATAGATGAGTATGAGCTGTAACCCAATATGTCTGACGAAATCACGATCATAGGTGGTGGGCTGGCCGGCAGCGAGGCCGCCTGGCAGGCGGCGAACGCGGGCGCGAAAGTCCGCCTTTACGAGATGCGCCCGGTGAAACCCACTCCCGTGCATCAGACGGACCATCTGGCCGAACTGGTCTGCTCCAACTCGCTTAAGTCAAACTCCCTGACGAATGCCGCCGGTCTGCTCAAGGAGGAAATGCGTCGGCTGGGTTCGCTGATTATCGCCGCCGCCGACCTGTCCTCCGTCCCAGCAGGTGAGGCTCTGGCCGTGGATCGGGGCCTGTTCGCGGCCTACATCACGAGCAAGTTGGAAGGCCATCCGAACGTCACGCTCGTTCGGGATGAAGTGACGGCCATTGACGAGGCCAGGCCGCATGTGATCGCCACCGGGCCGCTGACGTCGGACGCGCTGGCTCAGGACATCGGCCGCCTGACGGGCCAGTCGCAGTTGTTCTTTTATGATGCCGTTGCGCCGACGATAGACGCCACGACCATCAATCGCGAGATCGCCTTCACCGCTTCCCGCTATGACAAGGGTGATCCGGCCTATGTCAACTGCCCCTTCACGAAGGACGAGTACGAGGCGTTCTATGAGGCTCTGCTTCACGCCGAACTTGCTCCCCTGGCAGAGCATGAGACGAAGACGTCCTACTTTGAGGGCTGCCTGCCCATCGAAGTCATGGCCGCTCGCGGCCCAAAGACGCTCTCATTCGGGCCGATGAAGCCCGTCGGCCTGAACGACCCCCGCACCGGGCGTCGGCCCTGGGCCTGCTTGCAGCTCCGGCAGGAGAATCGGGCGGCGACGCTCTACTCGATGGTTGGATTCCAGACCCGCATGAAGTGGGGCGAGCAGAAGCGCGTTTTCCGCATGATCCCCGGCTTGGAAAACGCCGAGTTTGTCCGCTACGGCGTCATCCACCGTAACACCTACATCCAATCGCCGTTTGTCTTGACGGACACGCTCCAGATGAAGTCGTACCCAAACGTTTTTTTCGCGGGACAAGTGACAGGCGTGGAAGGCTACGTTGAGTCGGCGGCGACGGGCATTCTCGCAGGCCGGAACGCAGCCCGGCATTCTCTGGGTCAACCCCTACTGACGCTGCCGGACACGACCATGCTGGGGGCCTTGGTCGCCTACGTCGCCCACTACGATGGCAAGGACTTCCAACCGATGAACTCGAACTGGGGCATCGTGCCGCCGCTCC
>JAYTRQ010000264.1:0-5808 GCA_043746125.1 Armatimonadota bacterium
GGGCGAACTGGCCTATCCCCGATCTGAAAGGATTCACTCTTTAATGCTAGACCGCTACAAGACCCTCTGCCTGTACGCCTTCCGGCATGGCGTCAGCCTCCGCGCACAGACGCCCAACGCGGCCGGGAACACCAAGATTTTGTTTGACAGCGGGATGCTCTATTTGCCCGCACTCGTCGCCCAGGAGCCTGAGTTTCTGAACGAGGTCACGGCGTTAGACCTGCCCGACGACATCGCGCTCGCTCTGGGCGGCCGGTTCCCCACTTTTGACGCCAAGGCCTATCTGACGACCCGCGCCGAGGCCAAGCGGCTGGACGAGAAACTGAAGTCCAAAAAGCCGTTCGGCGCACCGGCTTAGAGGCGGTTGAAGATGAAGACCGGGCATTAAAATTCCCGTCTCGGAGGCTTCGCCGACCGTCCAAGGGACGGAAGATAAGGAAAGACGGTCAGCCGCAGGCTTCACAACAGGCCCTGCGTAGCGTAAAAGATGAAGACCCGGAAGCTGGGAAAGACGGGGCTGCAAGTCTCCGAATTGGGCTTTGGCGGCTGGGCCGTCGGCGGCAATGCCTTCGGTAATTCCTATGGCGAGACTGACGATGACACGTCCCGCGTTGCCCTCCGCCGCGCTCTGGAACTGGGCGTCACGCTCTTTGACGTGGCCGACGTCTACGGCCAGGGCCACAGTGAGGCCCTGCTGGGCGAAGTTCTAGACCGATGGGACGGCCCGCAGCCTGTCGTCGTCACCAAGGGCGGCATCAACTTTTACCGTAAGGACGACACCCTGGAGCCGGATTGGACGCCTTATGCGCTGGCTCATGCCGTCCAGCAGAGCCTAGCCCGGCTGGGGCGTGAGACGCTGGACGTGTTCCTGCTGATGAACCCGCCCGTCCGGGACCTAGACCGCTTCCGGGTCTGGGAGACCTTGGAGGCCCTCCGGCGGGCCGGCAAAATCCGGCACTATGGGGCGTCCGTGGCGGAACCCGAAGACGGCGTCTGGCTGCTCCAAAACGACCGGCCGGTAGACGTATTGGAAGTCGGGTATAGCCTGTTTTACCAAGGCGCGACGACGGAGCTTCTGCCGCTCGCCCGCAAGCGCAAAGTCGGCGTGCTGGCCCGCGAGCCGCTTGCGAACGGCTTTTTAACGGGTAAATACAGTTCGGACGCGACGTTTGAGCTGGGCGACATCCGGGCCACCCTGCCGCCGGAGTATGTGGCCGTGATGGCGGAGACGGCGGGGAAGTTAGACTTCCTGCGCCGGGACGGGGAACGGACGATGCCGCAGGCAGCCCTGCGCTTCGTCCTGGACGATCCGGCCGTGTCGTGCGTGGTCGTCGGCGCGAAGACAGCGGCTCAGGTGGAGGAGAACGTGGGCGCGGTGGCGGTGGTGGCGGTTGACGCGGGGGAGCGGGAGCGGGTTGGGGGAGTGTTTTAGGGGCGGACGTCGTGTGAGAGCGGTAGGGTGCGAGTGGGGTGCGAGTCGAAGACCATGCGTTGAAACGCACGGCTCACCGGCACAGACGCCAAGAAGTACCGCTTCTGCACTGGCAGGCCCGGAGGGTGCGGCACTCGGAAAGGGGCCGGACAAACTATGAAAGTCACCACAGCCGCGCAGATGCGCGAGATGGACCGGCGGACCATTGAAGACTACGGTGTGCCAAGCCTCGTCCTGATGGAGAACGCCGCCCTGCGCGTCGTAGACGTGATCGCCGAACGGTTCGGGCCGCTCCGGGGCAAACGGATTGCCGTCGTCTGCGGCAAGGGCAACAACGGCGGCGATGGCCTGGCGATTGCCCGGCATCTGGCGACGCGATTCGGGGCTGAGGCTGAGATTTGGCTGGCGACAGACCCTACCGCGTTGACAGGCGACGCCGCGGCAAACTATAAAATGGCGCAGGCGTTTGGTCTGGTTATACATGGTTCAGGCCTTCGCAGAATTGAACAACGGGAGCACGACCTCATCGTAGATGCTCTACTCGGCACCGGCATCAAAGGTGGCGTCTCGGGAGAACTCGCCCAAGTCATCGCCGCCATGAACGACAGTGGCTGCCCGATTGTCGCCGTGGACGTGCCCTCCGGCCTGGACGCGGACACGGGGAACGTGGAGGGCGCTTGCGTCAAGGCGACGCTGACGGTGACGTTCGCGCTGCCTAAGTTCGGCCTGCTCGTCTACCCCGGTGCGGAGTATGTCGGCGAGTTGATCGTCGCCGACATCGGGATGCCCCGACCCGTCATGCAGGCCGACGACGTCAAAGTCTCCCGAACGGAAGCGGCCGACGTTGCCGGGTGGCTGCCGCCGCGCATCAATGGGCGGGACTCCAACAAAGGGCAGTTCGGCCACGTCACGGTCTTCGCCGGCTCGCGCGGCTTTGTGGGCGCTCCATGTTTGACGGCGGAGGGGGCGGCCCGGACGGGGGCGGGGCTGGTGACGCTGGCCGTGCCACTGGGCCTCCAGAACGCCGCGATGGCGCGGGTCAGCCCGGTCGTAATGACACGAGGCCTGCCCGAAACGGGGAACGGCACGTTTGCCCGTGAGGCCTTAGAGGAAGCATTAACGCTGGCGGGGAAGGGAACGGCGGCTGCATTGGGGCCTGGCCTGGGCGGGCCGGAGAGCGACGAGACGCGGGCGTTCGTCCGCGAGTTCATTCGGCACTGTCCTGTGCCTCTCATCATAGATGCCGATGCCCTCAACTGCCTGGCTTTGGAGTTGGACCGGGGGGTGGCCATCCTTAAGGGCCGGACGGCTCCGACCGTGCTGACCCCGCATCCCGGTGAGATGGGGCGGTTGCTAGGAACGGACACGAAGGCCGTGCAGTCCGACCGGCGGGGGGCGGTGGAACAGGTCGCCCGCGACTACGGCTGCGTCGTGCTGCTTAAAGGCGCACGGACGCTGATTGCCGCGCCGGACGGGCGGCTGGCGATCAACACGACGTCCAATCCCGGCATGGCGACGGGCGGTTCCGGGGACACGCTCACCGGCGTCACCGCCGCTTTATTGGCAGGGCGGCTGGGGGCCTGGGAGGCGGCGTCGGCGGGTGCGTACTTGCACGGGCTGTCTGGGGACCTGGCCGCCGCCCATCAGGGCGGCTCGGCGGGGCTAATCGCGACCGACTTGCTAGACTTCCTGCCCCGCGCCATCGCTCATTGCCACGGCCAGGGAAGAGAATGGCAGACTATCCTATGATCAGACCGTTCTTTGTCTTCTGCCTGCTGCTGGGCCTCAGCGCGGGCGCCGCGGCCGGCCCGACGACGCCGCTGACGCTCACCCTGCCCAATACGGACGCCTATTCGTACTGGGTGCAGTCCAAGTCCGGCTCCGTCACGGCCCTGCCAGTGAACGTTTCCGGAAAAAACGTCGTAAAGATTGGCGCGACCCTGGCTGACGGGGACCGCCTCATCGTCCTGGACGCGCACACGGGGCAGATCGCGACCGGCATGGTAGCACAGGCGCGGCCTGGTGTTCCCTCTCCGATCTCGCTCGCCGTGAAGGATTTTCGGCCTCTGGACTCGCCCGCCGCGCCGATGGCCGCTTCTGCCGCCCCAATGCAGTCTGTCGTGAAGGCCAAAGAAGATCAGCCCGAGGCGGGGGGTGGCGTCCGGCGTCTGCTGACCAGCCTACTCAGTCTTGCCCTGGCGGGAGGCGTCGTCTGGTTTCTGGTCCATCTGGTGAAGACGCGCGGCCAGCCCCTCCTGCATCTGGCCCGGCAGGCGGGCGTTGAGGTGCCGGATCCGGTGGCCCAGGATAAAGACAACGTCGAGGCGACCGTCATCTATACGCCCATGCGCCGTGCCCCGTCCGTCGTCCCGGATGAGGCCGGTTTGCCCCTGCCGGCTGCCGGGGCACGTGCCCACCGCGGTCCCGAACTGCCGATGACCGAGACGCCCTCTCTGGTCGGAATCCAGGGACTGGTGGCGGGGGGCACGTTCGGGCTGACGGGGGGCAGCGTGACGGTGGGGCGCGATGGCGAGAACGAGATTGTGCTGGCTGAGAACACCGTGTCGCGTTACCACGCCCGGATCGTCCAGGACGGGACGGGCCAGTTCGTACTCACCGATTTGGAGAGCGCGAACGGCGTCTTCGTCAACGGCACGCGCGTCCAGCGTGCTATGCTCACACACGGGGACGAAGTCAAGATCGGCGACAATTATTTCCGCTTTCAGGCGGCGAAAGATGCTCAGTAAAGGACATCCAATGAACACCCGAACGCTCTTCGTGCTCACGCTGCTCGCGGCTGCGCCACTCTCAGCCCATGCCCAGGCCATGCCCGCGGCGGCTACGCCGACCGCACAGGCCGTCACCCTGCGTTACAAGTTCGTGCCGGGTCAGGTGCACCAGTACAGGTTCAGTATGGATATGGACGGCCTGATGCCCAGCCCGATGGGTGGGGCCGGCACTCCCCTCCAAATGGCGATGCAGATGACCATGAAGCAGACCGTCAAGGATATCCGCGCTTCGGACGGTGCGGCGACGATCTCGTCTCAAATCGAGGACGCGCACACGACCATCAACGGCAAAGAAACGGCGCTCCCGCAGGCGCAGTCGGACCAAATGAAGAAGCCCTACACGATGGTGATGCTGCCGACCGGTAAGGTGCTGTCCATGGACATGCCCGCGCTGGGTGGGACCGGCCTGCCTGGCATGGACTTCAGCAAGGGGATGTTTAGCACCACTGTCACCCTGCCGGACGGTCCCGTCAAAGTCGGTGACACTTGGAAGGGGAGCGGGGGGATGCCCACGGCGGGTATGCAGATGACGATCACCTGCACGCTGAACTCGCTGAGTCAGACCAAGCCGATGCTCGCCACCATCAGCCAGCAGCAGGTGGGTGTGATAGACATGGCTTTGAGCCAGGGAATGCCGGTCGCCATGAAGATGACGGGGAAGGTGACGGGCAGCGGCACCCAGGTCTTCGACGCGGATGCGGGCGCCCTGGCCAGCATGACTGGAACGGCGAACACGGACATGACAATGATGTTCGACAAGCCCGCAGACGGCAGCCCCCTGCCGCCCGGAATGCCGTCCGCGATGAACGTTCAAATGAAGACGACGATCACCATGAAGCGCCTGAATGACACGGCCCCGGCGGCTGCTCCGCCCGCCCCCTGACGGGCCAGGGTGGGGCGACGTCAGCCCGCCAGCAGATCCAGCAGCCGCTCCGCCACCTCGCGCTTTGTCAGCAGGGGCAGAGCCATCTCCTGGCCCTCCCGCCCCAGGAATGTGACGACGTTCGTATCCCCATCGAAGCCCGCGCCCTCGGCCGTGACGTCGTTGGCGATGATCCAGTCCAGGTTCTTCGTTTTCAGCTTGCGCCGCGCGTTGCCTGAGAGGTTTTCCGTCTCCGCCGCGAAGCCGACGAGCGTCTGGCCGGGTCGCTTGGCCCGGCCCAGAAGGGCCAGGATGTCGTCATTGGGGGTTAAGGGGATGAAAGGTGGCTCCAAGCCCTTCTTGACCTTCTGTGCCGAAAACTCGGCGGGCCGGTAGTCCGACACGGCGGCAGCGGCGACGACGACGTCCGCCTCCGAGGCCCGCGCCAGGACGGCGTCGCACATCTCAGCCGCCGTCTCAACGCGCACGAACTTCATGCTGCCTGGCGCGGGCAAGCCCGTCGGGCCGGAGACGAGCGTGACGTCGGCTCCGCGCACCCGTGCCGCCTCAGCAATGGCATACCCCATCTTCCCCGACGACCGATTGGACAGATACCGCACCGGGTCTAAAGGCTCCCGAGTCGGCCCGGCGGTGACCAGGACCCGCTTGCCGCGCCACGAGTCCGAGCGTGCCAGCATCTCCTGAATGGCCGCAAAGATCGTCGG
>JAYTRQ010000265.1:0-5799 GCA_043746125.1 Armatimonadota bacterium
GGGCCAATCGGGTTAACGGCGGTCTCGTTCTGGTCTATGAGGTAGGGACCTATTTGCTCAACTTTGTCTTGGGGAAGTTTGGTCTCAAAATCCCGCACGGGTAGCATTGAGGACAGCATTGAGAGCCACACCGCTAGTGGCCCAGATTTGCGCTACACCGACCATTTCCGTCTTGCAGAACGTGTCGCCGTTGATCCCGCGCACGCACCAAACAGAGTAGCTGACTTGGTGCAAAAGAGGACTCAATTGACCACCATTGTTGATGAAAAGTTGTTAAAGGCGTGTGCGCTCTCGGTAGCAACAATGCTCAACCTGTTCATGGCAGTCGTAGACGTGTACGGGAGGGGTGTTGGTTTAGTCGGAGCATGTACGTGTGCCCTTCTGTCATATATCGCTTGGTAGGAGCTATCTCGGTCACACCAGAGACGGAAGGGCGGCAGCGACGCGGCATGACCGCAGCTTGGAGTGAAGCAGAACGGGTCAACACGGGGCCGGCACTACCACTTTTCAGAGGGGATATGGGTATAGTGCAACTGGTAAAGACGACTAGCGGGCAGGCGGACGGCCCCGACGATGCTGAGGAGGCATAACCGACCATGAAGTTTTTTATTGACACGGCGAACGTGGACGAAATCCGGCAGGCGAAGAAGTGGGGCATCCTAGACGGGGTGACGACCAACCCCTCGCTGATCGCCAAAGAGGGCATCCCGCACAAACAGAGGGTGATGGAGATCATTGACCTCGTCGGGGACATCCCCGTCTCCGCTGAGTGCGTCGAGACCGACGTGGACAAGCTGATGAAGGAGGCCCAGGACATCGCAGGCTGGGCGCCCAACATCTATGTCAAGGTTCCGATGAACGCCAACTCAATGGAGGTCGTCAAAGAGCTGTCCCCCAAGGGCATCAACTTCAACATCACCCTTATTTTCTCGCTCCCGCAGGCTCTCATCGCTTGCAAGGCAGGCGGCTCGTTCATCTCGTTCTTTGTGGGCCGCATTGATGACATGGGCAGCCTGGAAGCGCCCCTGAACATCATTGACGCGGTCGAGATGGTGGAAACCTACGACTTCCCCAAGGACCCCGAGATTTTAGTGGCCTCCATCCGCAGCCCTCTCCAGGTGACGGAGAGCATCAAGGCTGGGGCGCACATCGCGACGATTCCCTTCAAGACAATGGAGATGCTCTTCAAGCACCCGCTGACTGACATCGGCATCAAGCGCTTCTACGACGATTACCTCAAGGCCACGGGCAACAGCCAGAAGGGCACGTCCAAGTAGGACTCAAGTCAATCCATTGAGGATAAGGCCAAGGTCGGCTAGCTCACAAACCCAAGAGGCCCCAGATTGTTGCCTGGGGCTTTTTACGTTAGGCCCAGGGCCGGGCCGCCCAACTGCTGAATGGCGAAGACCGGAGTGACAGGACTTGAAATTGCGGGTATATCAGAGACTATGAACTTCGAACTCCTAAAGCGGCTCTGCGAGACGCCCGGCATCAGCAGCGACGAGAGCGCCATCCGGCAGCTTGTGGCCCAGGAAATGCGGCCATTCGTGGACAGCCTGGAAGCCGACGTCATGGGCAACCTGATCGGAGTCCGGAATGGCGTACCTGACGGCCCACGTGTGATGATCGCCGCCCACCTGGACGAGATCGGGTTCCGGGTCCGTTTCATCGAGGATGGTGGGTTCCTGCGCCTCCACCCGGTCGGCGGCTGGGATGCCCGCGCTCTATTCGCCCAGCGTGTCCAAGTCCACGGCTTTGCGGGCCAGGTCCTGCCCGGCGCCCTGATGCCGGCGAGCAAGCCGAAGCACCTGCTCACCGACAAGGAAGCAGCCGAGCCGTTGAAGGTCGAGAACTTCTTCGTGGATACAGGCCTACCCGCAGAAAAGGTGCGGGAGCAGGTCGAGATCGGGGACATGGTGACGATGGACCGGACGTGCGAGCGGATGGGGGATCTGGTCGTCAGCAAGTCGCTGGATAACCGTCTGAGCGTGTTCATTCTGATTGAGGCGCTGCGGAAGCTTCAGGGGAAGCCGCTGGCCGCAACCGTCGTGGCCGTGGCGACGGTTCAGGAGGAAGTGGGTCTGCGCGGGGCGACTACGGCGGCTTTTTCGCTTCAACCAGACATTGGGCTGGCGCTCGACGTGACGCTGGCTGTGGACCTGCCCGGCATGGAAAAGTCCGATTGGATCACCCGTCTCGGCGGAGGGACGGCCATCAAGGTATCCGATTCGTCCCTGATCTGTCACCCCAAGCTGGTGCGCCATTTCCGCGACGTGGCTGAGGCGAACGCGATCCCCTACCAGCTTGAGCTGTTAGCAGGGGGCGGGACGGATGCGGGCGGCATTCAGCTCAGCCGGGGCGGCGTGCCGTCCTTCACCTTGTCCACCCCGACCCGCTACGTCCATACGGTCAACGAGGCGGCACACGTCGGGGACGTTCAGGGGAGCATAGACCTTCTGGCCGCCTATCTGGAAGAGGCCCATACGCGCAGTTATGGGTACGCCGACGACCTTTGAGGCAGTAACAAAGGACTGCCCGCCGAGTTTCCTCGGCGGGCAGTCCTTTGTTACGTCTGTGCTTAACGGGGATGACCGGACTTGAACCGGCGACCTCTGCCTTGACAGGGCAGCGCTCTAACCAATTGAGCTACACCCCCAAGAAGCGCGGATGCATGGAGAAGTTTACCCGGTCTTCGTTCTCTCTGTCAAGGGCCATGTCAACTTTTTTAGCCCGGCCTAAGCCGTTGGACCGCCTGCAGGAGCGCACCCTCCACGGGCGGGCGCTGAGGCGGAACCCATACAGCTAGAGGCGCGAAGCGGCGCAGGGACCGTGTGAAGACGTCGGTGAGCGCGTCCCCTGCCCCCCATAACCCTCCGATGGGCGAGACAGGGTAGGGGAGGTCGGACGAGGCGAAGAGGCGGGACGTGACGCCCTGGACGAGCTGGGCCAGAGCCCCGCCGGCCCGCATCAGGAGCGCGCGGGCGATGGCATCGCCATCCTCCCGCGCGGCCACGGCCACGACGCGGGACAGCCCGGCGAGGGCGATCCGGCTGATCGTGCCGCCGTAGACGCCGGGGACGACGTCCGCGAGCGTCGCCAGTCCCAACGCGGCAGGGAGGCGTTCGGAGAGCGTCGTCGCCTCGCCCGTGCCGTCTGAGGCCCGCAGGACGGCGGCCAGACCCGCCCGGCCCACGCCATAGCCGCTCCCTGCGTCGTCTATCAAGTAGCCGTAAGCACCGGTCCTGTGGCTCAGACCTGCTGCGTTCTCGCCGTAGGCCGCCGAACCCGTTCCGGCAATCACGATGATCCCCGGCCCGCCGTCTGTGGCGCCCGTCAGGGCGATCGCGTAGTCCGGCTCGACGGTAACATGCGCTTGGGGGAACGCGGTTTGCAGGCCCTCCAAAAGTAGCAGGCGGCGTTCCGCAAACGACGCGCCGGCGACGCCCGCGCAGAAGGCGCCGACGTCGTCCTGCGTCAGCCCGGCCTGGTTCAAGGCCTGCCTGGCGGCGGCCAGGGTGGCGGCTATGGCATCCTGGGGCGGCATGGCTGCGAGGTTACACGCTCCGGCTAGGCCCTGGCCCAGCAAGACGCCGTTTGGCCCGGCTACGGCTGCCCGCGTCTGCGTCCCGCCACCGTCCAATCCCAGCGCGTAGCCGGTCACAGACCCTCCAGATGGCTGGCGTCGTTTAGGAGCAGGACCCGGCCGCCGCTCTCCGGCCCGAAGTCCAGGTGGCTGAGTGAGGCGTTGTCCAGGTGCAGGCGCATCAGGGTGGGCAGAGGGGCTTGCAGGGCTTCCAGGATCACGACGCGGGCTGAGCCGCCGTGCCCCACCAACAGCACGGTCTCGTCCGGACCGGGGTGGGCGGCCAGGATCTGATGCAGAGCGTGGGTGACGCGGGCGTAGACTTGGGCCCACGTCTCCCCGTTCGGCACGACCACTTCCAGGTCCTTGCCAACGTTGTAGCGGTGCCATAACTCAGGATAATCCCGTTCCAAATCGGCCTGGGTCAGTCCCTCCCAATCACCGAAGCCCTTCTCCCGCAGACCGGGTAAAGCCCCGACGCTCAGGCCCTGCCGGGCTGCCGCTGGCGCGGCAGTCTGGACCGCGCGGGATAGGTCACTGGCGTAGACCGCCGCAAGGGGAAAAGCATCGAGGCGGGTGGCCAGCGCATCGGCCTGCTTCAGCCCGCGCAGGCTGAGGGGAATATCGGTCCAGCCCTGGACGCGGCGGATGGCGTTCCACTCCGTCTCGCCGTGTCGGGTCAGTATTATTTGAGTCACGATGGCAGTGTACCCCAATCGGGGCGCGGCGCAGGGCGATTGTATGTGAACTTCAGCCAGTAGAGCCAATGGAGTGAACTCCTGCGCTGAGTCGCCTGCGGCCGAGCCACCACTTCGCGGGGGCAGGAGAGGAGCCCGATCGTTCTTTGCATCCTCTTTTTTGCCGACGAAAGGCTTTAGCCCATTGGCTCAAGTTCATATGCGATTGCCCTGGAGCGCGGCGGTCGCCTCTTGACAGCGGTGCAGCGCGTGTGCTACAATGATGCCATTGGATCGGGGCGTAGCGCAGTTTGGTTAGCGTACCGAGCTGGGGGCCCGGGGGTCGCAGGTTCGAATCCTGTCGCCCCGACTCATACGACAACGACCGGAGGGGAAACCCTCCGGTCGTCGTCGTTTGTCTTGTGCCAATCCCGTCAAGCGCGGGGGTGGACCCGGACGTCCGGCGACCGCTGCTCTATCCGGCGCAGGCGCTCGTCGAGGCGCTGTAATGTTTGGTCGAATGAGACGTCGAAAGACGTAGCCGTGTCCCGGAGCTGCGAAATCTGCGCGTTCAGGGCGGCCATCTCTGCGGCCAGCGCCTGGGGGGTCGTACGAGGTGGCGTGACTTGACTCCCGGTGACGAGAGAGGTCAGGCGGGCCAGAGCCGACTGGGCTGCTGCCCCCAGACTCAGCCACCCCCAACCCAAGATCGAGACGCCGAAGATCATCCCGCACCACTCGGAGTTCGTGCCGCTGTTAGACGGGGATGTCATTGCGATCCCGATGAGTGCCCCAAAGCTGACCAAGCATGCAGTACGCCAGATCCTCATGTCCTGCCTCCTACCGAAGAGCCGGTTTGTGCGCCGGGGGCATTGCCGGTACATGAGGTGTCGACGCGTGAGATGCCAGGGGAGCCGGCCCAGGTGCCGTGTGTATCGTGGCCTCGGTCCAGTTGCCGGGCCATTCCAAGCGGCGGGCGGCCAGACGGGCAGTCTCTTTCCCCTCATAACGTGCGATAATAGCGAGAGCCAAATCAATCCCCGCCGTCATGCCCGCTGAGGACATCAGGAACCCGCCGCCGTTGACTACCCGCGCCCCCTTCACCACCTGCACATGCGGGTACGCCTTCGCCAGCGCCTCCACCTGAGCCGTGTGCGTCGTCATCTGGTGGCCGTCGCCTAGCCCGGCTTTGGCGAGAATGAACGCTCCGGTGCAGACCGAAGCGATGATCTCGGCCGTATCGCTGGCGTTCTTCAGGAACTCGAACACATGCAGTGGCAGGGTCTCCCGACGTGCCCCCGGCCCGCCCGGCACGATGATGATGTCGGCCTCGAACGCCTGGGCGAGTGATTTGTCCGGCAGGACGCAGAGGCCGTGCGAGCACTGCACCGTCGAGCGTTTGTCAGCCACAGTCTGTACGTGGAAGGCGGGCTTCTCGCTCCATTTGCCGTCCACAAGCCGGCGGCAGGAGGCGAGGGTCTCATACGGCCCGCAGAAGTCCAGCTCGTCTACGCCGTCATACAGCAAGATGTCTACAGT
>JAYTRQ010000266.1:0-5783 GCA_043746125.1 Armatimonadota bacterium
ACTGCACAGTGGGTCTGGCTGGCGACACTCATTGGCGGGGGAGTCCCTCTGGTCTGGCGAACCGGGCGCGGGATGATACAGGGCAAATTTGCTTCGGACGTGGTCGCGATGCTAGCGATCATCACTGCGGTTGTGATGGAGCAGGCATTCGCCGGGGCGATCATCGTTTTGATGCAGGCGGGTGGAGAAGCGCTGGAAAGCTATAGCCTCGGACGCGCTTCCTCATCGCTCGACAGCCTACTGGCCCGCGCCCCGCGGACGGCACACCGGAAAGATGCCGGTGAACTGACCGAAGTGGACGCAGCACTTGTGAAGCCGCAGGACACACTGGTGGTGCGGCCCGGCGACCTCATCCCGGTGGACGGAACGCTGCTGTCCGCGCAGGCCGATGTGGATGAGTCGGCGCTGACGGGGGAACCGATGCCAAAAAGCAAAACTCCCGGCGATCCGCTGCTGAGTGGCAGCGTCAATACGGGCAATGCGTTCGAGATGCGGGCGGATAAAGTGAGTGCCGACAGTCAGTATTCGCGGATCGTGCAGCTTGTGCGCCAGGCGCAGGAGGAAAAGCCGCCGATGCAGCGGCTTGCGGACCGCTACGCCGTCTGGTTAACGCCGCTGACTTTGATGCTGTGTGGGATCGGCTGGTGGATTACCGGGGACGCTCGCACGATTTTGGCTGTGCTTGTCGTTGCCACGCCCTGCCCACTGATCCTGGCGGTGCCGGTTGCCGTCATCAGCGCCATCAACCGTGCGGCCAGTAAGAGCATTATCGTCAAGGGCGGCACCCCCCTCGAGCAGATCGCATCGGCCCAGGCATTCGTGTTTGACAAGACTGGAACGCTGACGCTCGGAACGCCGGTGGTAGAGATGGTGACGACGTTTGATAGCCTGACTCCCCGCGAAATCCTGTTCGCCGCAGGCAGCATCGAGCAGCTCTCTTCACATCTCCTGGGAAGGACTTTGGCGGCGGCGCAGAAGGCGGTCGGCCCGCTGGCAATGCCGACCGGGTTCCGCGAGATTGCGGGAAAGGGCGTAGAGGCGGATTTGAACGGCCAGCACGTCTTGGTCGGCTCGCCGCACTTTTTAACGGAGCAGATCGGGAGCGCAGGCCCCGCTCAGGATAAAGGCTCCCAGGATAAGGCAGACGGGCTGCTGGAAGCCTACGTCGCCATTGACGGCAAGCCAGCGGGAGTGATCTGCCTGAATGACAGCCTCCGCCCTGGCGTTGGTGCGATGCTGCAGCGGCTGAAAGACATGGGTGTACGGCACACGGTCATGCTAACCGGCGACAACGCCGCCAATGGGAATGCGGTTGGCGCTCAGATCGGGCTGGACGAAGTGAAAGCGAGTCTTCTGCCGGAAGGCAAAGTCAAGGCGTTATTGGCGCTCAAGGCGAAGTATGAGCCGCTGGTAATGGTCGGCGACGGCATCAACGACGCGCCAGCCCTGGCGACAGCGACGGTCGGAATAGCAATGGGAGCGCATGGGACGGGGATTTCGGCGGAGGCCGCGGACATTGTTCTTCTGGTGGACGATGTGACGAGAGTGGCGGACGCCATGGAAATCGGTCGGCGCATGGTGCGGATCGCCAAACAGAGTATCGGCTTTGGGCTTGGCCTGAGCTTAATCCTGATGGTGGCCGCCGCCCTGGGCAAAATCCCACCTGTCTCTGGGGCGCTCCTGCAAGAAGCCATTGACGTGGCTGTGATCCTTAACGCGCTTCGGGCACGTTAAGAGCCGGCGGTGGCTTCGTCTGTGGCCGCTGTGTCTCAGGTAACCCCGTCACCTCTTTGGGCAGAGCAGGCAGCAGGTTTGTGACAACCACCCAGACCGCTGCCGCTGCCGGTACTGCAATCAGCGTTCCAAGCAGATCGCCCAGCTTCGCACCGGCGGCGAGTGTGACCAGTACAACGGCAGGGTGCAGCTTCATTGTCCGGCCTACCAGGTACGGACCTAAGAAGCCACTTTTGAACCACTCGTGTCCGATGAAGAGAACAAAGACCCAGACGGCTTTGAGAGGGTCTGCATTGAAGGCAAGAAGCTCCGCCAGCAGGAATACCGACCAGAAGCCCACATACGGCACAAAGTTCAGTACGCACGCTAGCAGTCCCAGAAGCAGGGATGAGGGAACACCAATCAGCCAAAGCGCTGTGGTGAGCACGACGCCTTTTTCGAGAGAGAGCAGCACCATACCGGTGACATAGCCGCCCATTCGCTCCTGCACCTGGTCCCACTGCTTCGCGGCGACGCTGCGGATGCCAGGCGGTACGAAGCGCAAAAAGCCCGATCGGAACCGGTGATGATCAATCACCATGGAGCTGGCCAGTACGACGATCAAAATCAGTGCGGCGACTGCGCTCGCCGCGCCTGCGGTGATCTGAAGGGTGTGTTCTGCCGCCATGCGTAGAGACTGGCCAATCTGCCCGCTCACTTCCGGCATCTGAACCGGAAGCCTCGTAAGACGGCTCAACTTGCTTGTGAGCCAGCTTGTTGCCTGGCTGACCTGTTCCGGTGCATGGGTGGCCAGCCGCGTAAGCTGCCTGCTGATCGCCGGTGCCGTGAGGACACTCAGCACAGAGAGGCCCGCGAAGATGAGACCGAAAATGCCAGTGACTGTCCAGATGCGTGGCACACTGCGTTTTTCCAGCCGAAGCGCCGTCGGCAGCATCGCCGACGCGACGACAAAAGCGATGATGACAAGCATCAAGAGGTCTATCAAGCGCCAGACGACATAGGCGGCAGCGAGCACACAAAGGATTCGTATTATGCCGCTCACTGTGAAACTGGTGGTGGCAACTTTGGGTTCGGGCGCATGGTTCTGTTCCGGCATTATGCTTGCATTATACCACTGCGCTCTTAGCAGCGAAGAAAGACAAAAGGAGTATGTGCATCTCTGATGCTGTATCGGCATGAGTGGCGTATGGCTTACACGCTGTACGTCTACAAGGTCTGGAGCGGCAAAGTCCAGAGCAGCCACTAGCATGAGGGTATCCGAAGGAGACTACATGCGAGCGATGGTGTTAGAGCCGCCCGGTTCGGTAGAAAGCGCCCCACTAGTGCTGACGGAACTGCCCGTGCCGGAACCCGGCGTGGGGGAGATACTGATTAAGGCTGAGGTCTGCGGCGTCTGCCGGACCGACCTGCACGTCGTCGAGGGCGAACTGCCCCCGCACCGTCAGCCGATCATCCCCGGCTACGAGGTCGTCGGGCGGATCGTGAAGTGCGGCCCGGACGCCGGCCGCTTCGCCGAGGGCGGCCGGGTGGGCGTTGCCTGGCTGGGCGGGACGGATGGGATCTGCCCCTACTGCCTTCGGGGCGACGAGAACCTGTGCGACACTCCCACGTTCACGGGCTATGACGCGCCGGGCGGCTATGCCGAGTACACGGTCGCCCGCGAGGATTTCGTCTATCCGCTGCCGGGTGACGTCCCCGCGCGTGAAGCCGCCCCCTTCCTGTGTGCCGGCATCATCGGCTACCGGGCGCTCGGGCGCGCCGATCTGCCGCCGGGCGGGGCGCTGGGACTATACGGCTTCGGCGCTTCGGCCCACATCCTGATCCAGATCGCCCGGCACCGGGGCAGCGACGTGTATGTCTGCGCCCGTGCGGCCCGCCATCAGGCCCTGGCCCTTGAACTCGGTGCGGTCTGGGCGGGCGGCGCGGACTCGATGCTGCCGGTCAAGCTCCGCAGCGGCATCCTGTTCGCTCCCGCCGGTCTGCTCGTCCTGCCCGCGCTAGCCGCTCTGGATAAAGGCGGAACCTTGGTCCTGGCCGGCATCTAGATGACCCCGATCCCTGAAATGGACTATGGGAAATACCTGTTCCAAGAAAACAATGTCCGCAGCGTGACGGCCAACACGGGCCGGGACGGGGAGGAACTCCTGAAGCTTGCTGCCGAGACCCCTCTGCACACCCAGACGCAGGAGTTCCCGTTGGAGCGGGCCAATGAAGCCTTGTTGGCCCTCAAGCACGATGAGATCAATGGTGCGGCCGCGCTGCGTGTGAGCCACTCATGAAGACGCCTTCCCCCGCCACTTGTCCGAGGCCAGGCGACAAGTTCTGGAGCGTTCCCGCCGCCGATCTACTGTCGGCCCTGATGACGACCGCGCAAGGGCTGACCCAGGCCGAAGCCCGCAGCCGGCTGGCAGATGGGGCGGGGATGCAGGCGCAGAAGCCGCATCCAACGCTGTTCCTGCTGCTATCCCAGTTCAAAAGCCCCATCATCCTAATCTTGATCTTCTCAGCCTGCCTGTCGCTGTTTCTACACGACACGGTAGATGCCGTGATTATCCTTGCCATCGTTCTGATTAGCGGCCTACTTGGCTTTTGGCAGGAGCGCGGGGCCGCCGACGCCGTGCAGAAGCTGCTCCTGATGGTCCAAGTCAAAGCGACCGTCCAGCGTGACGGAAAGCCCGCCGACGTGCCCACGCAGGAGGTGGTGTCCGGCGATTTGGTGATGCTCTACGCGGGCGATATTGTCCCCGCTGACTGCCTGATTCTGGAGTCCAAAGACCTGTTCGTCAACGAGGCGGCCCTGACCGGGGAGACCTTCCCCGTCGAGAAAACGGCCGGCGGCCTCATCCCGGTGGACGGGACGCTGCTGTCGCCCTGGGCCTTCCCGGTCGCCGCCTACGCCCGTCGGTTGGTCCGACCCGAGCAGGGCGACATGCGGCTGCGCCGTTTGTGGGAGGAAGTTGGGGAGGATCTCGCTCAGCCCTGGACTGTTGAGGCTCTGGCAGCCCGTGTCGGTGTCAGCGGAGAGCATCTGCGCCGCCTCTGTCAGCGGCATCTGAGCCGAAGCCTGATGAGCCATGTGGTCAGCCTGCGGATGCGCCAGGCTATGGCATTGCTGACCTCGGACTTTTGTACTATCGAGACCGTGGCGCAAAAAGTCGGCTACGATAACCCGTTTGCCTTCAGAACCGCTTACAATCGGCATCAGGAGATTTCGCCGTTGGAATACCGTCTGACGGCCAACGCCAGCTCCGCCTTGCGCTCCGATGAGAGCCGGTCATAGGTCTGTACGGAAAACCCGAGACGCTGGTTCTTTGCCAGGGTGTCCCGGTGCCGATCAATAAAACGCCAGTAAAGGCCGTCCCAGACTTCCGTCCAGCTTTCCTTAGGATAATTCGACATCTTTAGAATATAATTGCTGCCGCAAATGTAGGGTTTTGTCGTAATCCCTTCGTCGGCATACTGGCTCATGGCGTAAATATTGGGCACCATCACCCAGTCGTAGGCGTCGATGAAAAGGGCCATGAACCAGTTGTAAACTACTGTCGGGTCGGTCTCATTCAGGAGCAAAAAGCAGCCGAGTACCATCAGCCGCTCGATATGGTGTGTATAGCTTGTCGCCAGTACGCTGCGGATCGCGCCGTCAATAGGGCGAATACCCGTTTCGGCATCCCAGAAGCCTTCCGGCAAGCTATTGTGATGGTTCAGACCGTTCGCTCCGCGCATACGCGGTCCAAACCAGACATATGTGGCCCGCATATACTCCCGCCAGCCGATGATCTGCCGGACGAAGCCTTCCACGGAATTCAGAGGCGTCTGGTGCTCCTTAGCGAATGCGAGAGCAGTCTCGATCACAAAGGCCGGATTGAGCAGACCGCAGTTGATCGCCGCGCTCAAACGACTATGGTAGAGGGTGATCTTGTTCTCCGAAATCGCGTCTTCATACTCTCCGAAAGACAGGAATCGCTCAGCTAAAAACCGCTCCAACTCGTATTCCGCATGTTCAGGTGTCAGCGGATGCGAAAAACCTTCCGACGCTCCAGGGCTGCCCG
>JAYTRQ010000267.1:0-5777 GCA_043746125.1 Armatimonadota bacterium
TGTAGGCCACAGCGCGGAGAGCGCCCGCGTGGCGCGGCTTGTGACGGTGCAGGGAGATGACGGGCGAGTCCATCGACTCCTGGAAGGCGCTGCGGCCGGCCAGGGGGGGCGCGAGCATGGAGTAGCTGGCCCCAAGTACAGCGAGGAGGCAGACGCCGATGAGGCCCCAACTGACGTAGGGCGAGACCGTCCGCCGGAGGGCAGGCGTCGGAGCGGGAGTGCGCGCCTCCTCGGCGAGTAGGGCCTGATAGCGTTCGGCTTGGCTCTCCCCCGGCCGGTACTCGTAGCCGCATTTGTCGCAGGCCGCCACGCCGGCATCCGCCGCCTTGCCACAGCGGGGGCATTCCTTCTCATCCGCCGCCGGCTCACGCATGGCCGGGGTGGCGGCCTGCGCCGTGAGAACTGGGGCCACTTGGAGCCGGGTAACGGGAATCGTCCCGTTTCCGGCCCGCTTGCAGCGGAGGCAGTCGGTTTCGAACTCCCCCAGGACGTAGCCGCATTTGGGACACTGCATGATATTTCCCTCAATTAGCCCAACAGACTCAAAATAATGATGCTTCGACAGTCTCATTATATCAGAGAAACGGCGGCTTGTATAGGCGGCTAGGGAGGGCAGGCACGAGGGCCTGGCCCTGTGGAACCACACCCTCCCCGTAGGGGCCGCCCTTCTGGTCTTCTATGAAGTCGCCCCGGCCAGGCAGGAACCCGAGGCCCCCGCGCCGAACTCTCCGGGACACGCCCATTAGAAAGGCCCGACCGATGCCGAACCCCGATCCCTCCCTGAAGACCGCCGTCGCGGCCGTGATCCAACGCATACTGCCTAGCGTCATCGCCACCCGTCACCACCTGCACCGGAACCCCGAACTCAGCGGGGCTGAAGCCGAAACCGCCGCCCTCGTCGCCGCCCGTCTACGCGAGTGGGGCCTGGATGACGTCCGAACGGGCGTGGCGGGGCACGGCGTCACCGCCGTCCTACGCGGGCACGGGGATGGCCCGATGCTCGCCCTGCGGGCGGACATGGATGCCCTTCCCATCCAGGAAACCAGCGGCCTGGACTATCAGTCCTGTCGCGTGGGCGTCATGCACGCCTGCGGGCACGACGGCCACACGGCCACCCTGCTTGGCGCGGCCCAGACTCTCTCGGAACTGCGCGAACACCTGCCCGGCCCGGTCAAGTTTATCTTTCAGCCCGCCGAGGAGACTACCGGCGGGGCCGAAATAATGGTCGCTGAAGGCGCCTTGGAGGGAGTTGCCGCCATCGCCGGCCTGCACGGCTGGCCCAATCTCGACATCGGCCAGATCGGCTACCGCTCCGGCCCAATGATGGCGAGTGCGGACCGCTTCGATCTCACCGTGCGCGGCAAAGGTGGCCACGCGGGCTACCCACACACGACGGTAGACCCTATCGTCATCGGCAGCCAGATCGTTCAAGCCTGGCAGACGCTGTCCAGCCGCGAAATCTCGCCGCTCGACTCGGTCGTCGTCACCGTCACCCAGTTCCACGCCGGGACCGCCTACAACGTCATTCCGGGCGTGGCCGAACTGAGGGGCACCGTGCGATGCCTGAACAACGCGGTCCGGGCCGAAATGCCGGCCAAGATGGAGCGCATCGCGGCCGGGATCTGCTCCGCCCTGCGGGCCAGCTACGACTTCAGTTACGAGATGGGGCCGCCCGTCGTGGTCAATGATCCCGGCGTCACAGCCCTGATCCGCTCGGTCGGCGAGGACGTGCTTGGGGCGGAGAGCGTCGCCTATCTAGAAACGCCGACGATGGGAGCCGAGGACTTCGCCTACTATTTGGAACATGTGCCGGGCGCCTTCTTCCGCCTGGGCGTCGGCACGAACGTCACCGCCCTGCACACGCCTACCTACAACTTCTCCGACGGCGCACTGCCCTACGGCATAACGATGTTCACCCATCTGGCCCTTCAATTCGGGCACGCGGAACGGATGCAGCCCGAACGGGTTTAAATGAAAGGGAGTACAAAGAATGCAAACCGAAACACTGGACGTCCAGGGCATGTCCTGCGCCGTCTGCGTCGGGCACGTCACGCGGGCGCTGGAAGGGCTGGACGGCGTTCAGTCCGCGCGGGTCAGCCTGGACGACAACCGGGCTGTCGTCATCTACGACCCGGCCCGAGCGCAGGTGCCGCAGATGCTGGAAGCCGTGGCCGAGGAAGGCTATGAGGCATCCGTCCACGCGTAAGGGGCAAGGCAATGACTCAGACCACAGACTCGGTCCGGGCACTGAAGTGCTCGTCTGGGAAGCCTACGGCTGACCGTCCCCTGGACGGAAGAGGGGCGAGGCCTTCCTCGTCTCCCGTCTCCCGTCTCCTGGACGGTCGGCGGCCCGGCCGCCTCCTAGGTGGGCACTTCAGTGCCCGGACCACGGCCCCGCGAGCGAGGAGCAAACTTCGTGACCTCACAGACCCTCCAAAGTCCGGCCGCCGAGGCGACTGAGACCTCTACTTTTGACCTCCAGGGGATGCACTGCGCTTCCTGCGTCGCCCGCATCGAGCGGTCACTCAAAAAGGTCCCAGGCGTCGAAGAGGCCGCCGTGAACCTCGCCACCAACCGCGCCAGCGTGACGTTTGACCCGGCCCAAGTCTCACCCGGCGCGCTGATCGCCGCCGTGGAAAAGGCCGGTTACGGCGCGACGCCGGTGGCCAAAATCAGGCCACCGCAGACGACGTCCACCGGCCCTGATCCGGTTCTGCTCAACCTGGTGGGCGCGGCGGTCCTGACGCTGCCCGTGTTCGTCTTTTCCATGACCAGCCAGGGACACCCGGCCTGGGCCGAGTGGCTGTTCGCGGCCCTGACCACGGGCGTCGTCTTCGGATTCGGCCGTCAGTTCTTCGCGGGGGCCTGGAACGCGCTCCGACACGGCGGCGCGGCCACCATGGACACCCTCGTCGCCCTGGGGGCGTCCGCCGCCTACTTCGACAGCCTGGCCGAGCTGCTCCGGTCGTCTCACCCGCAGGTCTACTTTGAGACGGCCGGGACCATCGTCACTCTGATCTTGATGGGCCGCTGGCTGGAAGCGCGGGCCAAGCGGCGGGCGACGGATACCATCCAATCCCTCCTATCCCTCGCCCCCAAGACGGCCCGGCGCGTCTCCGCCGACGGCAGCGAGCGCGACGTGCCACTGGAGTCACTGCGGCCCGGCGACATTCTCCGTGTCCGTCCAGGCGAGAAGCTGGCCGTGGACGGCCTCGTGACTAGCGGCGCGTCCGCCGTGGACGAGTCTCTACTCACGGGCGAAAGCCTGCCCGTTGAAAAGACCATGGGGGACCGAGTGATCGGCGGCTCAGTCAATGCGAGCGGGACCCTCTTGTACCAGGCGACCGCGACCGGAGCGGACACAGTGCTTGCCCAGATGGTCCGGCTCGTGGAGGAAGCGCAGGGCAGCAAGGCCCCCGTGCAGAAGATGGCCGACCGCGTCTCTGCCGTGTTCGTCCCCGCCGTTCTGGGTGTCGCGCTCGTAACGTTTTTAGTCTGGTTCTTTGCCCTGCACGTTGACGTCGCGCACGCACTGACGCCGGCCGTGGCCGTCCTCGTCATCGCCTGCCCCTGTGCTCTCGGCCTGGCGACTCCGACGGCCATCATGGTCGGCGTGGGCCGTGGCGCGTCCCTGGGCATCCTCATCAAGAATGGGGAGGCCTTGGAACGGGCACACCGAGTCCAGCGGATCGTCTTTGACAAGACCGGCACTCTCACTGAGGGTCGCCCCGCCCTGACGGACGTGCTGACGTGCGGCGACCTGGACCGGCGGACTCTGCTTCGGCTGGCCTCGGCGGCGGAGCGCGGATCGGAACACCCTCTGGCCCGTGCCATCGTTGAGGGCGCGGACGCCGAGGGCCTGACCGGGAGCGCCGAGACGTTCCGCAGCATCGCGGGCGCGGGCGTCCGAGCTTCTGTGGAGGGCCGGGACGTACTCATCGGCACGGCAGCCCTTTTGCGCGAGTCCGGGGCAGCCGTTCCCGCGTCGGCCGAGGCGGACGTCGCCCGGCTGGAAGCGGAAGGCAAAACGTCCATCCTGGTTGCCATCGGGGGCGAGACGGCGGGCACCCTGGCCGTCGCGGACACGCTCCGCCCTGACGCCAAAGCCGCCGTCGCCCGGCTCCTTCGTATGGGTCTCACCGTGGCGCTGCTGTCCGGCGACAGCCCCCGCGTCGCCCAGGCCGTCGCCCAGCAGGTGGGCATCGAGGAGGTGCGGGCGGGCGTCCGGCCAGACGCCAAGGCCGCCGCCATCCGCGAGTGGCAGGATGGAGGCTGCAGCGCCGTGGCGATGGTCGGGGACGGCGTCAACGACGCTCCCGCCCTGGCGCAGGCCGACCTGGGCGTAGCAATGGGCCGGGCGTCCGACGTCGCGATGGAGGCGGCCGACGTCACCCTGCTGCGGGCGGACCTGGACGGCGTCGCCGATGCCCTCCTGCTGTCGCGCCGGACGATGAAGATCATCCGTCAGAACCTGTTCTGGGCGTTCGTTTTCAACGTCGTCGGCATCCCTCTGGCCGCCCTGGGCCTTCTAAACCCGATGCTGGCGGCCCTGGCGATGGCCTTCTCCAGCGTCACGGTCGTCACGAACTCGCTGCGCCTCAAGACAACACGCCTATGAACGTCCTCCCTCAGGCCCGCCCGTTCGCGGCCGTCTTGTTCGACCTGGACAACACCCTGTACGACCGCGAAGCCGCCTTCGGCCGCTGGGCCGATGGCTACCTGCGCGACACGCTGCGGCTGACGGATCCCGCCGAGGTCAGCCGCCTCCGCGACTTGATCGTCTCCTGGGACGCCGACGGCTACGGCTCCAAAGCCGCCATCTTCGACCGCCTCCACGCTCTCTATCCCGCCCTGCCCGGCACGTCTGCCCGGTCCGTAGACGTCTTCTTCGACGAGTTCATCCGCGAGGTCACGCCCGAACCCGAGACCGAAACTCTCCTGGACACCCTTGCCCATTTCGCCCTGCCCTTCGGCGTCATCACCAACGGCTCTGTCCGCCAGTGGCACAAGATCGAGAACCTGGGCCTGCCTCGCCGGACGGACTGCCTGTTCGTCTCCGAAACGTTCGGTGGCAAGAAGCCCGACCCGGCCATCTTCCACGCCGCCGCCGCGCACCTGGGCGTCCCGCCCGCGCAAGTCTTGTTCGTCGGCGACAACCCCGCCGTAGACGTCGTAGGGGCGCAGGGCGCGGGCCTGAAAGCCGCCTGGCTGCACCGGGGCCACCCTTGGCCTTCGGGTCTTGCGGGCCGGCCGGACTACGCACTCGGGTCTCTGGCCGAGATGACAGCAATTCTAGGGCTGGGAAGGTAGAATAGTAGCATGACAGAGGACGAACTGCGCCCTGAGTATGACGAGGCGCTGTTGAAGGGCCTGCTGAAAAACGGCGTCCGTGGAAAATACATGGAGCGTTGCCGTCAGGGGACAAACTTGGTAAAGCTGGCCCCGGACGTGGCCGCCGCGTTCCCGACCGAACAGGCCGTCAACGAGGCGTTGCGTAGGCTGCTCCAAAGCGCCGGCGTGGCGGCCTGACGAGTCCTTTCTGTCACGTCCGCAAGTGACTAGGTTCTCCGAATAGACCTTAGAGGTTGTTATGCGGAAAAGGTTGACCCTCACCGTAGATGAACAAGTCTGCAACGGGCTGCACACATTGACAGGACGTCGGCACATCAGTAGCTTTGTCAGGGCGATTGCATCTAAATTTCTTGTTTGCCCAATAGCCCAAAACAAGTATCAGCAGCGTCAGAATAATCTATAAGATTTCTTGCTATTCAGAATGA
>JAYTRQ010000268.1:0-1770 GCA_043746125.1 Armatimonadota bacterium
CTCGTCAACGGCGCACGGCAAACGGGGAAGACCACCCTGGTCCAGGCGGTCGCGGAAGAACGACCGGAGAATGGGGCACGACGGACGTATCTGACTTTCGACGATGCCGGAGTCCTCGCCGCCGCGAAGGACGATCCTGCGGGGTTCCTGGCGGGTCTCGCCGGGCCGGTGACTCTGGATGAAGTCCAGCACTTGCCGGAACTGTTCCCCGCCATCAAGGCCGCCGTGGATCGGAAACGGACAGCGGGCCGTTTTCTGCTGACGGGTTCCGCCAACGTTCTCCTGCTGCCGCGCCTGTCCGAATCGCTGGCTGGGCGTATGGAAATCCTTACCCTCTGGCCACTGGCTCAGGCTGAGATCGAGGGGCGGCCGGACGGTTGTCTGACCGACCGGCTCTTTGGGGACGAGTTTTCCTTCGGCATCCTGCCGGAAGTCACGCGCCCAGACTTGATCCGCCGCCTGATGGCCGGCGGCTACCCGGAGCCGATGACGCGCCCTAGCGAGGCGAGGCGCCGGGCCTGGTTCGGTTCCTACCTGACGACGATCCTCCAGCGCGACATCCGGGATATGGCGAACATCGAGGGGCTGACCGCGCTCCCCCGGCTGCTGTCCCTGCTGGCGGCCCGGACCGGCACCTTGCTGAACCTGGCCGACGTCTCCCGCACGTCGGGGCTGGCCTATACAACTCTGACCCGCTACGTCTCGCTGTTGGAGGCGGCCTTTCTCGTGCAGATGCTGCCGTCCTGGTCTGCCAACCTGGGGAGCCGTATGGTGAAATCCCCTAAGCTCCTGATCAGCGACACGGGCCTGGCGGCAAGCGTCCTCGGTCTAACGGCGGAGCGGCTGGCCGCCGACGGCCCGTTGTTCGGAGCGCTGCTGGAAACGTTCGTGGCCGCCGAATTGCGAAAGATCGTGGGCGGGAGTACGCGGGCGTTCCAGTTCTTCCACTACCGGACCAAGGCCGGTCAGGAAGTGGACGTCTTGCTGGAAGACGGGGCCGGGCGGCTTGTGGGCGTGGAGGTCAAAGCCTCGGCGACGGTGACTTCGGGCGACTTCAAGGGCCTCCGAACCGTGGCTGAGGCCACCGGAGACCGATTCGTGCGGGGGCTTGTGCTGTATGCCGGGAGCCAGGTGATCCCCTTCGGGGAGCGTCTGCACGCCGTCCCCCTCAGTCTGCTCTGGCAGTAGATCAGGCAGACGCTTCAAAGAGGGTGGTCGCGCCCTTCGGTGATGATGCGGCTGCGCGCCTTGGGGTCGTAGGTCATGGGGGAAGCCTCCGGGTACTGTGCGGTTTCGGAGATTATTACCTGCGGGGTTGGGGGATTGGCAAAAAGAGATAGGGTGGGACAGGCCCCTCCCTGTTTGTACAAGTCTTTGGCTTTTTAGTGCTAACCTACCGTTTGATCAACTCCAAATAGATCACGTTCCCTTCGGGGTCCCAAAAGAGTCGTTGCTGTGCAATCTGGGTGGGGACTATTTCGTCTGCGAATCCCATAACTTCGGCCTCATTTCGGTAGTGCAAAGACCATTTCATGAATGCTTCCATATATCCTGATTCCTCCGTTTCTGGAGCGAAATTCGCGACGAGGAGACGTCCACCGCTGCCTAACATCTCGAACAACCGGGCCGTCAAGCGTATAGCTAAAGGCGCTTCTAGATAATCATACAATCCCGCCGCGTACACAAACGCGGCGCCACTCATTTTCAGTTTGTTGGAGAGGATGTTACGGATGGAACCGACGACTGGCTCGACGGGCCAGCCTCGGCACT
>JAYTRQ010000269.1:0-5766 GCA_043746125.1 Armatimonadota bacterium
CGGATTGGGTAGCCGAAGCCATGACCGCCTACGCGTTGGGCCGGGGGGCCACGCGCATCTTTGACCCCGCCGTCGGCGCGGGCGTCTTCTACCGGGCCGCCCGCACTGTGACACAGGGGGCCGGCCGACCTCTCTCGTTCGTCGGCATGGAGATTGACCCGGCGGCGCTGGCAGAGGCGCACGCAAGTGGGCTGAGTGACACCGACTTAGCCGACGTGAGGGTCGGAGACTTCGCTTTAACCCCGCCCTTGGCGACGTTCCCGGCTATTGTGGCTAATCCGCCTTACATCCGGCACCACCGCATCTCGCCCGAGCTAAAGGCGTCTCTGCGGACTTTCGCACGGAAACTCATTGGGGTGACGCTGGACGGGCGGGCAGGGCTACACGTCTTCTTCCTGCTGCGGGCGCTGCAACTGCTAGAACCGGGCGGGCGCTTGGCGTTCATCCTGCCTGCCGATACCTGTGAGGGGGTTTTTGCTGAAACCCTGTGGGTGTGGATCACGCGAAACTTTCGGCTGGACGCCGTCGTCACGTTCTCACCGGAGGCAACGCCTTTCCCTGGAGTAGACACAAACGCTGTCGTCGTCCTGATCCAGAACGATCCGCCACGGGAGCGATTCGTCTGGGCGCGATGCCGGGAGGCGGCCCGGCATCGGTTCCGGGAGTGGATCGAGTCGGAGTTTCAGCAGCCGGATGCCACTCTGGAAGTGACGTCTCGGACGATCCGGGAGGGCCTCCGCACCGGGTTCAGCCGGCCGGAGCAGGCCCAGGAGCACACTGGGCTGACGTTCGCGAACCTGGCATCCGTCCAGCGGGGAATCGCAACCGGCGCGAACGAGTTCTTTTTTCTGACGGCAGAACAGGTGCGCGAGCGGGAAATACCGGCCGAGTATCTGCGCCGCGCGGTGGGCCGGACGCGGGACGTGGACGGCGAGCAGATCACGGGGGAACGGCTGCTTGCGCTGGAAGCTGCCGGGCGGCCTACCTACCTGTTATGTTTGGACAAGACGCCTGCGGAAGACCTGCCCGAGCCGGTGCAGCGTTACCTGCTCGTCGGTGAAGAGATGGGCCTGCCGGTGCGCCCGCTGATCGCGCAACGCCGTCCCTGGTACAAGATGGAGGTACGAACCCCACCGCCATTCCTGTTCGCCTATTTGGGACGCCGTTGTGCCCGGTTTATTCAGAACCAAGCGGCCGTTTTACCGCTCACCGGCTTCCTGTGTATTTATCCACACTGTACCGATCCCGAGTCCTTGGCACGGCTCTGGGACGTCCTGCGCCACCCAGACACAGTTCAGAACCTGGCACGAGTAGGGAAGTCTTACGGGTCAGGGGCCATCAAGGTCGAGCCGCGTTCTTTGGAGAGGCTGCCGATCTCTGATCACTTGGCGGACGTCAAGGGATTAACGCCGCGCCGGAACGGCGCACAGATGCCGTTCGTGTTCTACGAGACCAAGTGCGACTATCCACTCATCGTCATCGCTGAAGATCTAACTTAGAAGGACAACAGTTTGCCCGAAGAGACACACACCCAAGAGGCCTCCGCCGAGGGCGGTTTGGACCCCATCCGTCTGCAAAAGCTGGCCGCGCTGCGCGAGGCCGGGCGGGACCC
Organism: Armatimonadota bacterium; assembly: GCA_043746125.1. Lineage (GTDB taxonomy): Bacteria > Armatimonadota > Armatimonadia > Armatimonadales > Capsulimonadaceae > JANXMY01. Next base: position 1,613 of record JAYTRQ010000269.1, read on the forward strand.
GTTCCTCGTAGAGCGGTTCGACGTGACCCACCACGCCGACGAGATCGCGCGGGACTTTGAACGGATGGAAGGGCATACGGTCTTTCTGGCCGGGCGCATCACGTCGCTGCGGCTGATGGGCAAGGCCGCGTTTCTGGACCTGACCGATAGCACCGGCCGCATCCAGTTGTACGTCCGCAAAGATGAGATTGGGGACGAGGTCTACGGTGATATCCAGCACCATCTGGACCTGGGCGACGTGGTGGGCGTTTCCGGCTTCGTGTTCAAGACGAAGACCGGCGAAACGTCGGTCCACGTTCGCGAATGGACCCTGCTGGCGAAGTCCCTGCGCTCTCTGCCGCTGGGCAAGGAGTATGAGACCGTCGACGGTGAGGAGAAGCACGCCGGGGCGCTCAAGGACCCCGAACTACGCTACCGGCAGCGCTCCGTGGACCTGCTGGTCAACCGCGACTCGCGCGAGCGGCTCCTGAACCGGATGAAGCTCGTCCGGGCCATGCGCGAGTTTCTGGACAAGCACGATTATCTGGAAGTCGAGACGCCCGTGCTTCAGACTATCGCGGGCGGCGCATCGGCCCGGCCGTTCCTGACCCACCATAACACGCTGGACATGGAACTGCACCTGCGGATCTCGCTGGAGCTATACTTAAAGCGGCTGATTATCGGCGGCCTGGACCGGGTCTATGAGATCGGGCGTGTGTTCCGAAACGAGGGCATTTCGACCCGGCACAATCCCGAGTTTACCATGATGGAGGTCTATGCGGCGTATGCCAACCTGGACGACATGATGACATTGGTGGAGGGGATGTTCCGGCACGTCTGCCGCGCCCTGTACGGGCGGGAGCAGTTCGTGCACCAGGGGCGGGAGATAGACCTCGCCCCGAACTTCGCCCGCCTGCCGATTTTGGAGGGCATTCGGAAGAATGGCGGGGTGGAGCCGGAGGAACTACAAACGCTGGAGTCGGCCCATGCCGTCCTGCGGCGTCTGGGCCTGTCTGTGGAGAACGAGCCGACGGTCGGGGGCATTATTGAGAAGTTGCACGAGAAGTTCACGCAGCCAACCCTGATGCAGCCGACGTTCATCACCGAGTTCCCCCTGGAGACGTCCCCGCTCGCCAAGAAGATGCCCGGTAACCCGGCCCTGACGCGCCGCTTTGAGGTCTATGCGGCCTGCGCGGAATTGGGCAACGCCTTCAGTGAGATCAACGATCCGCTGGACCAGCGGGAGCGGTTTGAGGCCCAAGCCGCCCTACGGGCGGGCGGCGACGGAGAGGCGCACTCGACGGATGAGGACTTCCTGCGGGCGATGGAGTACGGGATGCCGCCCACGGGCGGGTTGGGCGTGGGCGTAGACCGGCTGGCGATTGTCCTGACGGATGCGCCGTCCATCCGCGATGTGCTCCTGTTCCCGCTGCTGCGCCCCGAGAAGGCTTAGGGGTCGTTTATGACGGCAGACGCGGCGCAGCGGGCTTCTGAGGAAGAATACCGGCAGTTATCCGGCCTGGTGTCTTGGCTGGTTGCCCTGGCCGTGGGCCTGCTGCTGACGGCCCTGCTCCTGAGCAGCCTGGCCACCCGCCAGCTCGTCGCCGCGAGGCAGTGTGCTCTGCTCTCCGCTGACGCCCTCTGGGTCTACGCCGTGACCCTGCCCCGGCCCGCCGTGCCCCCTGCCCCGACGCCGGGCACGCCCGACGCGATCGTTCTGACACGTCCACCAGATCTCCCACTGCCAGGTGACACCCTGCCTCCTGATCAAGCCCAGCCGGCCGCGTCCGTTCCCGCTCCCGCCGATCCGATTTTCCTGCCACCGGGCGAATCGCTGCCGACGGGCGACTGGGAGACGTTGCTGCGGGGGATGCAGATGCAGCGGAATGACCTCCGCGCCAGCTACCCGCGCGAGTTCCACCCGACCGACCACGCCTGGGCCTCCTTCGCCTCCTCCCTCCGGGCCACGGGACGGGTGGATTGGCAGACGGCTGACGGCCTGCGCCGGTCGTCGCGCGGCTTGGCGGACGACCTGGAACACCGTGCCTTTGACGGACGAGTCTGGGCGGTCGGCCTGGCCGGGGTGGGGGCGGCTTTGCTGCTGGGCCTGTTCGTCCGCGCCTCCGCCCTGCTGGGTCGGCGGCGGGCCGAGGCCGCCCGGATCGCTTCGGAACTGTGCCAGTATGTGACGCTCCTGGAGGCGACGGGTGAAGGCGTCTACCAGGTGAACGCCCAGGGCCTGTGCACCTACCTCAACCCCACGGCCGCTGCCCTGCTCGGCTACCAGCCCAAGGAGATTCTGGGCAAGGAGATGGCGAGCCTGCTGTACGTCAGCCCCGAAGAGGGCGTGTCGGGCGGAGGGGACGATCCCGTCCGGTGTGCGCTGCGGACCGGCGAGGTGACGCGCCGGGATGATGATCTGCTCTGGCGGCGCGATAGGTCGTCGTTTCCGGCCGCAACGCTGGCCTCGCCCATCCGCACCGAGTACGGCCTGCGGGGGCTGGTCGTGACGTTTTCGGACATCTCGGAGCGCAAGCAGGTGGAGACCCTGCGGGACGACCTGACGGGCATGATCGTCCACGACCTGCGGACGCCGCTGACGACCCTGCTGTCGGGTGTCCGGACGCTGAAGTTCCTGGGCGACCGGGACCCAGCCGAGGCGGAGATCCTGGACAACGCCATCGTGGGCGGCGAGACCCTGCTGGCGATGGTGAACGATCTGCTGGATATCGGCAAGTTCGAGTCTGGCTCACTCGTTCTGGACAAGCGGCCTTTGCAGCCGGCTGACCTCATCGAGTACGCGCTGACACAGACCGCCCCGCTCGCCAATCTGAACGGCCTGAAGGTCGCCCGGAACCTGCCCGCCGGGCTGCCAGCCATTGTGGCCGATGAGGACAAACTGCGCCGCGCCCTGATCAACTTATTGGGCAATGCGGTGAAGTTCACCCCGCGCGGCGGGATCGTCACGGTTGCCGCCTCCTACGACCCGGCCGAGGGCGTGGTGACGTTCGCTGTGGGCGACACGGGTGAGGGCATCCCGGCCCAGTCCGTGAAGCGCATCTTCGACAAGTTCGGCCAGGTCGAGTCGCGCAAGGCGGGCCGCAAGATGTCCACGGGCCTGGGCCTGACCTTCTGCAAGCTGGTGGCCGAGGGGCACGGCGGGCGGATCTGGGTAGAAAGCAAACTGGGGAAGGGCAGCCGGTTCCTGTTCACGATTCCTGTTTAGGCCAACGCTAGTTATAGAGAGCAATATCCTATCCCATTCGGATCCTATCCCTGTCCCGTTCGGATCCTACCCCTGTCCCGTTCACGTTCGTTCCGGGTCTGTCCCTTCCCTCGGAGGGAAGGGCTTTGGAGAAGAGGGAAGGGCTTCGGAAAGCAATCGGAGGCGGCAGCGTCTGGGCAGGCCGCCCCGGCCTCCCGACGAGCCGTCCCGGCCTCCGCCCTCCCTTCTCTCTGAAGCCCTTCCCTCCGAGGGAAGGGACAGACCCGGAACGAACGTGAACGGGACAGGGATAGGATCCGGCAGGATAGGATCTGACTCCCCCAGTAATTGGGGGTAGGGGGTCTAGAGAAAGTTTTTGTTATGCCAACACTTCCCATCGCCATCTACTACGAGCACCCCGACTGGTTCCGGCCGCTATTCGCAGAACTGGATCGGCGCGGCACGGACTACGTCAAACTGGACGCCCGCCACCACGTCTACGACCCGTCCCAGACCGAGCGGGAATATGGCGTCTTTTTCAACCGCATGAGTCCCTCGGCCCACCTTCGCTCGGAACATCCGGGCATTTTCTACACGCTTTCCTACCTCGCTCATTTGGAGCGGCTGGGGACACGGATCGTCAACGGGCGGCAGGCGTTCACGACCGAGACGTCTAAGGCTTTGCAACTGACCTTGCTGCAATCGCTCGGCCTGTCATACCCGAAGGCGCGGGTCATCGGCGACCCGTCGGCCGCGCTTGGTGCGGCGGAGGGCCTGCGCTTCCCGGTCGTCGTCAAGGCCAATGTCGGCGGCAGCGGCGCGGGCATCGTCCGCTATGACAGTCCCGAAGACTTGGATCGGGCGGCTGGCGAAGGCCGCGTAGACTTGGGGCTGGACGGCACAGCCTTGGTGCAGGAGTTCGTGCCGGCACAGGGCGGCCGCATCACCCGCGTCGAAACGCTGGGCGGTA
>JAYTRQ010000270.1:0-5765 GCA_043746125.1 Armatimonadota bacterium
GGCGCGTCCGCCGGGGCTGTCCTCGTTATATGGTGACCGGCGGTGAAGCCGGAGAAAGTGGGGCGGGCCGGTCCCCGCGCCGTCATTGACGCCTGTCCGTTCCCTCGTTTAGGACGAAGGGGCGGCGGCGTTTGTTCCCTCTGTTGTTTCCCCTGTGGCGGGCATGACGACCAGCCGGTCTAGGCGCAGGGCACGCAGGGCGACCGTCAGGGCGCGTTTAGCTTCGGGCGTGTCCGCCCGGTCTTCCGGCCGCAGCCACAGGGCGCAGAGTTTGCCGACCCGCTTCTCGGCGTAGTCGTCGGCCCACTTCTCGATCTTCTCCTCCACCCGGTCGGCCTTGCGCGGCGGGGCGGCCCGCTTGTTCAGGACGCGCGTGACGTGGTGGCCGACCTCGTGGAAGAGCGTGTAGGCCAGGTGCAGGCGCAGGGCGAAGTCGCGGACAGTCGGGGGCAGGGGCAGTAGAGCCTCCGTGTGCGGGCGGGCGTAGATCTCGATGGTGAAGCCGTCGTGGTCCTGACGCCATAGGCCGAGCGAGCGGCCTTTGGGGTCGTCGTCCAGGAGGACGAGAGCGTCCAGGCGTCGCAGGTGCTCGCGCGGCGTCTGTTCCAAAGCCTCGCGAACGGCGTCCCGCAAAACGTCTTGGCCGCCGACTTCGTCATACTCATCCCGCAGTTCCCAATCCAGACGCATAGACGTTAGCCCAGGATGTGCAGGCCGTTGTCCACGTACAGCACCTCGCCCGTGATGCCGCGCGACCAGTCGGAGAGCAGGAACGCCGCTGTATCGCCCACCTCGTCAATGGTCGTGTTCTTGCGGAGCGGGGCGCGGCTGACCGACTCGCGGTACATGTCGGTGAAGCCCGTAATGCCCCGCGCCGACAGCGTCATGGTCGGCCCGGCGCTGATGGCGTTGACCCGGACCCCCTGCGGCCCCAGGTCGTTCGCGAGATAGCGCACGGACGCCTCCAGGGCGGCCTTGGCAACGCCCATGACGTTGTAGTTCGGCACGACGCGCTCGGAGCCTAAGTAGGTCAGCGTCAGGATGCTGCCGCCCGCCGTCATCAGAGGCTCGGCGGCTTTCGCGGCCACGGTCAGTGTGTACGCCGAGACGTCTAAAGCCTGCGCGAAGCCCGCCCGCGACGTGTCCACGAAGCGCCCGCTCAGGTCGTCCCGGTTGGCGAAGGCCGCGCCGTGGATGACGAAATCCAGCCGCCCGAACTCCGCCGCCAGCGTCTCGTGCAGTGCGGCCACCTGTGCTTCGTCGGTCAGGTCGCAGCCCTGAATGACGGCCTTATCGCCATTAGGCAGGGTCGGGGCCAGCTTGCGGACGTCTTTCTCCTCGCGCTCCCCGAGGAACGTCAGGGCCAGCCGCGCCCCCTCCCGTGCCAGGCTCTGGGCGCACCCCCAGCACAGAGACCGCTCGTTGCGGACCCCGTAGATGATGCCCTGTTTTCCGTCTAGTATGCCCAAGTGCGTGTGCCTCCGATTGTAGATGCGTTCTCTGCGGACATTCTACCTGAAAATCGCCGCCGGGTCATAACGGGATGTTGGGTAGCGGCAGGTGACACGCGCCCGGCAGGGGGGAGTGGTCAATGTAGACGTATTGGTAGGTGCGCTTGACGAACCGCCACGCGCCGTCCCGGCGAACCATTTCGTCGTCGTAGAGGCCGTAGTTGTTGTAAAACAGCGTCCCGTTCTTGCCCCGCCCAACCTCCTGCATGACCCACCGGGCCGTCGCCGTATCGCCGGTGACGGTGATGACGCCGCTATGCTGCATCTGGACGAAGAACTCGTACATCCCTAGCAGCACGTCGAGCAGGGCAACGATCTCCTCAACACCACCCGCCTCGGCGGGGAACGGCTCGGTGATCTTCCAGATGCCCTCGGCCGCCCACAGCGACCGGAACAGGGTGCGGTCGTAGCGGATGCAGGCGTCGCAGAATTGCGCCGCCAGTCGGCGGATTCCGGCCTCGTCGGCCAGCGTTTGCAGGGCCTTCGCCTGCGCGTCCGTGTCAATTTGGTCCGGCATGGGTATCTGTCCCCATCTTGTTTCGTTGGGCGTAACGCGAGGTTATACCCACGGGGGCAGGAAACCGCGCCCAGTTCGGGAGGAGGAAGATCCTATCCCGTCTCGCCAAGGCTCGCCACCCAAGCACTGGCACCCCGGAGGGTCCCTCGGAGAGATGGGATTCGAACGTGCCCAAAGGCTGGGGCCGCCCGTCCAGCCCTCTGCTTTGTTCCGAAGCCCTTCCCTCCGAGGGAAGGGACAGGCCCGGAACGAACGTGAACGGGCCAGGGATAGGATCCGCCCCCCCCATTATTGGGGGCCGGGGGGACTTTGGCAGGAAATCGCGCTCATCCCGTCGAACAGAAGCCCCAAGCCGCCGTGCCCCGGAGAGAACCCAATGGCCGAACCCGTTATCGTGAATCAAGACCGCCTGGTGCAGACCTTTTTAGAACTGGTCGCCCAGAATACGCCGCCCCGCCAGGAGAAGGCTGCCAGTGAAATCGGCCGCCGGATTTTAGAGGGGCTGGACTTCTCGTGCGAGTACGACGACGCGGGCGAAAAAGTTGGCGGGAACGTCGGCAACCTAATTGCCTTCAAGAAGGGGACGATCCCGGACGCCCCATCGATCTTCTTTTCCGCTCACTTTGACACCGTTGAGCCGACACCGGGGCTTGCCCCGATCATCGAGGGCGACGTCATCCGTACGAACGGCGATACCATACTCGGTGCGGACGACAAGTGCGGCATGGCCCCCATTTTAGAGGCCATGCGGATACTCAGCGAGCGGCAGACGCCTCACGGAGACATTCAGTTGCTACTGACCATCTGCGAGGAGATCGGCCTAGTCGGCGCGAAGCACCTGGACCCGAGCCGCATCAAAGCGAGGTTTGGCTACGTCTTAGATGCTGGGCCACCCGTTGGCTCGCTGGTCTACAATGCCCCCGCCCAGGACATTTTTGAGGTCTGGATACACGGCAAGCCCGCCCACGCCGGGGCGCAGCCGGAAGACGGTGTTTCGGCCATCCTGGTTGCCGCCCGCGCCATCGCCCGGATGAAGCTGGGCCGCATTGACCATGAGACCACGGCCAATGTCGGCGTCATCCAGGGCGGCACGGCGACGAACATCATCCCAGCCGAGTGCTATCTGAAGTGCGAGGCCCGGTCGCGCAGCCAGGCCAAGCTGGACAAGCAGCGCGAGCACATGATCGCCTGCTTTCAGGAGGAAGCCGCTGCGGCGGGCGTCACTCTGGACGTGAAGAGCGAGAACGCCTACCAGGCTTACGAACTGGGCATGGACGACGCCGTGCTGACCATCGGCCAGGCGGCGGCGGAGCGCATCGGCCTGGAGCCGCTCCTGCGCGTCACAGGCGGCGGGGCCGATGCGAACGTCTTCAACGCGATCGGCGTGTCAACGACGGTGCTGGGCTGCGGGATGCAGAACATCCACCGGCACGACGAGTTCGTTCATATTTCGGACATGGTCAAGAGTACGCAGCTCGTCGTTTCCATCGTGGAGACGGCGGCGGAGTACCGGGGGTAGGGACTCTTCTCCAATGATCACGCAGGCCGCCGGAAAAGTCCAATCCGTGACAGACTGGGACCAGGACGCGCAGGAACTGACCGTGCGCCTGGAACTGGAAACGCGAAGGGCCGTTAACTACCCCGCCCTGACCGGTCCGGCGTCGGTGGGTGACGACGTTCTGCTGAACACGACCGCGCAGACGCTGAAGCTTGGCACGGGTGGCTTCGACTTCGTCATCGCCAACTTGTCCCATGCCCTGCCGAATCCGAAGAGTGCCGAGATGGGCCACATCGTCAAGGGCTGCTACCTGCCCTGTCAGCAGGCGGTCCTGACGCTGGAAGAGCAGGAAAAGCACGCGGCCGTTTGGGAGAAGACGCTGGAAGGCCTGTCTGTGCTGGTCGGACAGGTCCACTCGCAGATCGCGCCCGCTGCGGCTGGGTTGTCCCTGGCCGGGAAGCGACGAGTCGCCTACGTGATGACCGACGCCGCCGCCCTGCCCCTGGCGTTCAGCCATCTCGTGCGGGATCTCAAAGCCGCCGGGCTGATCCACGCCACTCTCACCTGCGGCCAGGCTTGGGGTGGCGATTACGAGACCGTCACGCTGCACTCTGCCCTGCTGGCCGTCAAGCACGTGCTTGGCTTTGACGCCGCGATTGTCTGCCAGGGGCCGGGGAGCGTGGGTACGGGCACGAAGTACGGCTTCAGCGGCATCGAACAGGCGCAAAACCTAGACATCGTCAAGGCTTTGGGGGGCCGGCCCATTGCCATCGTCCGCATGTCGTCGGGCGACAAGCGCGAGCGGCACCAGGGCATTAGTCACCACACGCGGACGGCATTGGACCTGGCCTATTCGCGCAGCCTCGTCGCCCTGCCGGCCGGGGCCGACACGGGCGGATTGCCGCCGGGGCATGATGTCCGGCTGATCGAGAACGTTCAGGCCGCCCTTGATCTATTGGCGGACCGGGGGGTCGTCGTCACGACGATGGGGCGAACGCCCGCCCAGGATCCCGCGTTCTTTGAGGCCGCTGCCGCTGCCGGTCTGGCTTTACTGCAACAGCCCACGAATTAGGAAAGAGCCACTCTTATGCCCAACATGGAAGAAACCGTCACCAGCAGCAAGCGCCTCTTCGACGGGCGCATCCTCAACTTGCGTGTGGACACCGTCCTGCTGCCCAACGGCAAGATGAGCCAGCGTGAGATTGTGGAACATCGGGGTGCCGTCGCGATGGTCCCGATGCTCGACCGCGAAACCGTCATCCTTGTCCGCCAGTACCGCCGGGCAGCGGGGGGCGTCCTGCTGGAGATTCCGGCCGGGACGCGAGACAATGAGGAAGAGTGGGAGCAGTGTGCCCGGCGCGAACTGGCCGAGGAGATCAATTACAAACCGGGCCGTCTGCGGAAGCTGTACCAGTCGTACCAGGCACCCGGCTACTCCACCGAGATCATCCACACGTTTCTGGCCCTGGACCTGACGCCGACGGAAGGCCATACGGATGAAGACGAGTTTGTTGAAGTCGTCACGCTGCCGCTGGCCGAGGCCATCGCGAAGATCGGCACGGGCGAAATCCAAGACGCGAAAACGATCAGCGGCCTGCTCTATGTAGAGCGTCTGCTGCCGGAGCTAGACCTATGAAACTTGGACTGAGTGCATGGAGCTATGCTGCTCCTCTCCGACGGGACCAGCTAGACGTCCCCGGCTTCATCCGTGAGGCCAAACGGCTGAACGTGGACGGCGTCGAACTGCTGGACTTCTTCTGGCGGGACCGCGAGGCCGAATGGCCCGCCGTCGAGGCGGCTCTGGCCGAGACGGGCCTGCCCGTGGGCGTCTACTCGGTCGCCAACAACTTCGTTCTGCTAGACCCAGCCGCCCGCGTGGCCGAGATTAAAAAGATTACGGACGGTGTGGATGACGCCTTGCGCCTGGGCGCAAAGACCGTGCGCGTGTTCGGGGGCAACGCCGACCCAGCGTTCACCTACAAGCAGGGGCTGCTCTGGATTATTGACGGGCTGAAAGAAGCCGCCGCCTATGCCTATGAACGGCAGATCACGCTCGCTTTGGAGAACCATGGACACCTCGCCGGTCGCAGCGACCAGGTCCAGATTATTCTGGATGCCGTCGCCAGCCCCGCGCTCAAGGCCAACCTGGATACGGGCAACTTCCTGCTCGTCCATCAGGCCCCGCACGACGCCGTCGCCGAACTCGCGACCCGCGCGGCCATGTGCCACTTTAAGGACT
>JAYTRQ010000271.1:0-5763 GCA_043746125.1 Armatimonadota bacterium
TCCCTCTGCCGGATGGCGGCGGCGAGTTTTTCCCGGCGCTGACGAACAACGACGGCCTCCTTGCCTTCACGTCGGATGCCCAGTCGCCGAACGCCCAGAACCTGTACACCATCCCCTTCTCCTTCGGCAGCACGGCCGCAAACAACAACGGCCAGAGCTCCGGTCAGGGGACGCCAGTCTCAGACATCGGCACGAACCAGTTTTCCTCCGTCACCATGCGGGGAGTAGATGGGTCCGGTAAACCCGCGACCGGCTTCGATCAGGTCCAGCGGCCCACGTTTGTCCCCGGCAACACTGGCCTTGTCGTGTTCTCCGCCCACAGCGTCACCGGCACGAATCAGGGCTATTACCACATTTACTTCCTGTTCCTGAACACGGGTGGCTTTGATGCGAACAACGTCAGCCTGCCCGCTAAAATCAGTGATGGTCCGGCGGACGATACGGACCCAGCCTACTCGAAAGACGGTCAGTTCATTGCCTTCGCCTCCACGGCGGGCACGTTCGCGAATCAGCCGAACGGTTCGAATGCCTTTTCCAGCGACCCGAATACGTCCCAGATTGTTAGCCGTAACGTGAACCCGAACGGCCTGCGGAACCTGTTCCTGGTCAGCGGCGGCGGGGGGCAGACCGCCGCCTCGTCCGGTTTCGGCACCTTGCCCGCCTCCCTCGCCCCCTCTGGTGGCCTGATCACGACGGTCGCCAATACCGACAACTTCGGCCCGGCCTGGAGTTCTATCGCCTTCAACCCGTACACGAATGCCCCACCCGGATTCGAGTACCTGGCCTTCGCCCGTGGTCCCAGTCCCAGCGCCCCGCACGACATCTACTACCTCCAGACTGTGCGGAACATTGACGCCGGCGGCGAGTCCACCCGATCCAACGAGGCCGGCACCACGCCCGAGCCGGTCAGCACGCCCGTCTACCAGGTAGACGCGGGTGGGCAGAGCTTCGACGCGCCCCCCACCGGCCCAGGCACAAACACTCAGACCGTCGGCAACTATCAGACCGACACCGGCTACTTCCTGACCAACCTCGGCACAAATCTGACCCTGGCCTTCGGGGGCGCCCCCGGCCCCAAAGTCGGCAACCCCTTCAACCAGGCCAACGATCAGGGAACGCCCAGCGGTGTCTACAATACGTCCCGGGCGGGCGGGCCGTTCAGCTATCTCATCCCGGACTTGACGCCGGGCGCTACCTACACAGTCCGCTTCCACCTGGCTGACCCGACCAACACGGCCCCCGGACAGCGTGCGTTCCCGATCACCGTCAACAACCAGAACGTGACGGTGAACGGGGCGAATGGGCAGCCGACCAATAACATTGACATCGTGCAGCAGGCGCAGCAGGCCAACGGAACCCTCATCGGCCTGGTCCGTGATGGTGCAGGCGTCCCCCTCCCTGGGGCCACCATCACTGTCAGTGGCGCGAACGGGGCGATCCCGACCAGTCCGGCAATTGTGACCACGACTCCCACGATCTCGTCGCCGACGCCCCCGAACGGTGACGGCAATCCCGCCAACTACACAGCCGCCGTACCTTCCAGCGCCACCAACGGCGGCACGTTCACCGTCACCGTCACACCGCCCGCCGGCTCCAACTTCCTGCCGGAGACGGAAACCGTCAGCATCAACAGCGCCACGTTCACGCGCGCCGACTTCAACATGACGGCCGGGAGTACGACCCTCACCGGCACGGTCACGGACGCCACCACGACGGCCGCCGTCGGCCTCGCCCCGGTCACCGTCACCGACCCGGCTACGAACGCCGTCGTCGCGACTGCGACGACCAATGCGACGACCGGCCAGTACACGACGACCGTGCCCGCTGGCACCTACAACGTCACCGTCAACCCGGCCCCCAACACCGGTGAGTCCACCCAGACCGCGACGAACGTCACGTTCACGGCAGGCACGCCTGCGACCCAGAACTTCTCCCTGAACAGCGGCCCGGCCGTCGGCTCCCTCGTCGGAACCGTCACGAACGCCGCCGGGACTCCCATCAGCGGTGTCACCGTGACCGTCACTACGAGTGGCTACAAGGCGATCTTCCAGACGACCACGCCGTTCACCGCGCCCGGCGCCCCTAACGGCGATGGACTGGCGGCCAACTACGACATCCAACTCCCGGCCACCGTCGCCGGCACGCAGTACAACGTCAGCTACACTCTGCCTGGCTTCACGCCGCAGCCCGGCGTGAATGTCATCGTCAAGAGCGCCACGGCCACCCGGCAGAATGCCACGCTTGTCGCCACCGGCACGGCCGGCCAGAACACCGCCGTCGTCCTCTCGACCACGACGCGGGCGACGATCGGAACCCAGTTTGTGACCTTCGGCGGCGCGACCCGGCAGGTCGGACCCGGCTCCATCGTGATCCAGTTCCCTGCCGCCAACAGCATCGTCCAGGGCATTGAGGTCATCTCCGATAGCGCTCCCTTGACCAGCAGCGGTTTCGGCGGGTCCAACGCCGCCCAGACCAACACCGGCCCGCAGAATCTCACGGCCTTCGGCGGCGTCGGAATCAGCGGCGCCGCACAGGTCACCCTGACCTTTGATGCCCCGTCCAGCGGCCTGCTGCCCGACTCGTTCAACATCTACCGCAGCCCGGTGACGCAGACCTCGATCACGAGCGTCAACCAGCCCGGCACGGGGGCAGGGTCCGAAGGCAACGTGCCCCTCTACACGAATCTCCCCTTCACCCCTGGTGGGATCACGTTTGTGGACACGAAGGTCACCTTCGGGACCGAGTATTTCTACCAGGTCACGGCGGTTTCTAAGGAGACGATCACCCGCGAAGGCCAGCCCATCAACAGCCGTGGCGGCACCGTGCCCAACGCCGCCATCATGCTGAACACGGACGACAATGCGGGCCAGACCAGCACGGCGGGGAATGCGTACGACGACGTCTACCCGACCTGGTCGCCGTTCCTGTCCATCTTCAGCATCGCTTACCAGAGCGGCGGCTACAAAACGTCCAGCGGCCCCGTCAACGTCGGTCCAGGCACCGTCAACAACGGCCGCACCGTCACCTACAACGATCCCACGACGAACTTCCCTGTGGAAGTCGCCGCCTCCGTGCCTAACAACGGCACGGCGAACGGGACCGCGAACTCCGGCGGTTACACGGTCGGCGCGAGCTACACGGGCATCTTCGAGTCACAGGTGCTGAACCTCGACCCGCCGACCCTGCTCCGCTTCAGCAACACGGAGATCGTCCACGTCCAGCCCGCCGGCCCGGACCCCGTCAATGGCGTCCCGACCAAGACCGCCATCAACCCGAGCCAGCAGGTGACGTTCACTGTCCGCCTGTCCGACCGCGAGGCCGGCATTGACAACGGCGGCGACAGCGCCCAGTTCCCGACCGGGCCGCACACCGACGCCACCAAGCCACAGGTGTTCCTCCAGATCAAGGACCCCGATTCCAAGTATCAGGACTCGCAGAGCCTGGAACACAAGCTGTTCGCCAAAGATGAAACCTATAACACCCAGTCCAACCGCCCGTTGAATGAGGTGGATTTTGGTTCGCCCAACGGGTTCCTTAGTCTCGACGGAACCGACGGCATGACGGCATCCCTTTACCCGACGTTCCCAACCTATAACCCCGCCGGCTATGTGCTGCCGCGTGGTGCGCGCGGCGGCTTGTGGGGAGCGACCGGATCGCACGTCTACATCGGCAAGGGCGGCGGTGGCACAAACCAGCAGGGCACCACAACGGGCACGGTGACGAGCCCCATTCCCGGTCAGGATCCGAACCTGTTCATCCCATGGGGGCCGGAGTACGAGTGCCAGTTCCTCAACCCCGCCTTCGCCACGTCGGGCGGGCAGAACGCCCCCAGCGATTCCTCGCCCTCCGACTACGGCAGCCCCTACTACCTGGCCGGCGTGGATGACAACCAGCCTTTCAGCGGCGTCAGCAACGGCTCCGGCCGGGAGCGCCCGACGGCCGACTACACGGACGCGCAGAACGCGACCCATCCTGCCGAGTGGGTTCAGATGTCCATCTCGCCGGTCCAGGATCACCTGGGTGGCGTCCTGTACACCGTCACCTGGACTACGCCCGCGAGTGGCAGCGATTTCTACCTGGACGTTGTTGCCTTCGACAAGGCCGTCTTCCCGAACTTCCCGCCCGGCACGTCCGGCTTCTCCGGCGGCAAAGCCAACTGGCGTATCTACGATAATGTCGGCGGCTTCAGCACCAACGCCTCTGTTGGCAATAACGACATCTTGGTCGTCAGCGACTACGCCCTTGGCCAGAAATTCGCCGCCACGACATTCGCGGGCATCAACGGCAACCTGAACCTGGTGCCCAAGATCTACGGCGTCGAGTCGGCCTACACGGACGTTGACGTCAACATCCTGCCGGACGTCATCTTTGCCGGCTACCCGCTCAACGGCTCCAGCAGCTTCGTGCCCTACTTGCAGCCGTACTTCTCGATTATGCCCTATCGGAACGGTCTGGGCGTCGGTTCCTACTCGGATTCCGTGATTAACGACGGTGGTGTCGTAGACAGCCGGCCGTTCAATAACTCGCAGAAGTACAGCATCTGGCGCATCCTGTCGCGTGGCCCCGTCCCGCAGGCGGTCCTGAGTTCCTACCTGCCGACCAAGCAGCCACAGCCGGCCGTCAACGACCTACAGGATCCGACAAAAAAGTTCCAGGGAATCCTCGCTGCGACCGTGCTGGATGCCCACCGCTGCCTCATCTGGGTGTCGCCTTACACCGGCGACCTCCTGACCGACCCCGGCTCTCTGGACGATCCCGGCTCATTCAACATCCCCAACCAGCCGGATCGGCAGAGTACGCAGACGATCCTGCGGAACTTCGTCCGGAATGGCGGGCGCCTGTTCCTGACCGGGCAGGACGTCGCCTCGGCCCTGACCCTGGGAGGGTCCGTCGGCAATGCCCAGGGCGGGTTCCTATACGATGTCATGAACGCCACACTGGCCACGGCAGGCGGCGGTACGACCAAGCTTGCGGCGACCGATAATCGGATCACGGGTGATCCCCTGTACGATCACACGACGGGTGCGCCGGCTTACTTCCAGGTGCAGGGCAACTACCCGCCGGCTACCTTCTTCGTCGCAGACAACGTCTTCCCATACCAGGACCATCTAGAGCTTGGGGATGGGACCCTCTCGGACGGGTCCCTGAGCCAGCGGCAGCCCGGCTTTACTCTGCCGAGCGGCGCCAACCTGCTGGGGCAGCCCGACACGCTCACGCCGACCAACGGCGCGACCACGGCCATGACCTACGCTAGCGGCGCGGTCGCGATGGTCTATCACACGGACGATCCCTACAATCCGAATGCCGACGGCAGCGCCCCGGCCCTACCCAACGGTGGCACCGGAGGCCGGACCGTCTTCGCCGGATTCGGCCTGGAAGGTCTGAGCGCCGACGTCTCGTCCCCGGTCGGATCCAGCACGACGTACCCGGCGATTATCCCGCCGGCCTCGCCGGACAATCCGCGTGCAAACATCCTGCACAACGTCGTCTGCTTCCTGCGAACCGGCGGCGTCAGCGGTGTCATCACGCAAACGGCCGGAACCGGCCAGGGTGCCGGCCAGGGTGTGCCCGGAGTGACGGTCTATCTCATCCCCTTAACCGGAGTCTCGCCGAAGACGCGGGCGACCTTCAGTGCCCTGACCGCCTCCGACGGCCACTTCAGCATCGTCGGCGTCGAGCCGGGGACTTACACGGTTGCCGCCTACAAGCCCGGCTTCGCACGGGCCGTCTCAAACAGCGGTGTGAGTATCACCGTTGAGGGCG